>JAQWLN010000214.1 GCA_029247265.1 Fuerstiella sp. | reverse complement strand
GTCTGCTGTGCTCTGGCAGAATGCGGCGTCGCTGGTTTGACATCGGCCTAGCAGAGCGAATTCAGGAAACGATTGGCAGCAACCCATTGGAACCGTGCTGGACCTCTCGGGTGACGATTGACCCGATCAGCGTTGTTCCGGTGCAGTCCCGTATTTCGACCCGAGCCGTCGAGCCGGCCAAACGCGGATTGCCGTCAAAGACAACGATGCGATCGCATTCGGAACGGCCCATCAACTGAGTTGCCAGTGGGTCACCGGCGACCACTTCTTCGCCTCGAGCGGCTTTCTTTTCTGCTGCCTTGCTTGGACCTTCCACCAGCACGCTGACCTGGCGGCCAATGAACTCTGCGTTGTCTTCTTCGCTGACCTCGTTCTGGACCGCCAGCACTTCGTTGTTACGGCGCTTCTTCGTTTCTTCGGGAATATCGTCCGGCAGCATGGTGGCCGCTTTTGTGCCTTCGCGTTCGCTGTACTTGAAAATGAAGCTGTTCTTGAAACGAAACTCCCTGATGGCTGCCATGCTAAGCTGGTGAGCCTCTTCTGTTTCACCACAGAAGCCAACGATAAAGTCACTGGAGACACTGCAGCCGGGAACGATATCGTTAATGCGATGCATCATTTCACGATAATCGTCCACCGTATAACCGCGTTTCATCAGACGTAGCTGTTCGTTGCAACCGTGCTGCAACGGCACATGTAGGTACTTAACCGCCTTCGACAGATCGCGAACAGCGTGCAGCAGGTCGTCGGTCATGTCTTTGGGGTAACTGGTGACAAATCGAATCCGCTCAATGCCCGCGATCTCGTTGATGCCGTACATCAGGTCGGACAGCCGATTCAGCCGGCCATTTTCCGTGTGTTTGTAGCTGTTCACTGTCTGGCCCAGCAGGCAAACTTCTTTCACGCCCTGATCGGCAAGGACCTTCACTTCACTCAAAATCTGTGACGGTGGCCGGCTTTGTTCCGGCCCACGCGTTGTCGGAACCACACAATAAGTGCAGAATTTATCACAACCGATCATGATGCGAACAAATGCCTGAAACGGCGTTGGGCGCATTTCCGGGTCACGCAGCGGGTCGTAGCTTTGAAAGCTGCTGGAAACGGCTGCCACCGATCCATCGCGCCGACCAAGACTGACTGCCTTCTGCTGTTGGCGACTGGTGGTGGCACGTGTTTCCCGGATAAGCCGCGGAATCTCAGCCAGCTGTCCGGTGCCGACAACAAGGTCAACATGGGGTGCTCGCTTGAAGATCAGATCCTGATCTTTCTGAGCCATGCAGCCCATCACACCAATGACCTTCTGCGGCTTCGTTCTCTTGACGTACTTCAGCCTCCCCAGCGAGCTGTAGATCTTGTGTTCGGCGTTTTCCCTGACACTGCACGTGTTAAACAGCAGCGTGTCGGCCAGCTTCGGGTCATCCGTCAGCTCGAAGCCGTCCTTGCGCAGGGCAGCGACAACCAGTTCGCTGTCCAGCATATTCATCTGGCAGCCAACAGTTTCGATGTACAGTTTGCCGTTGTGATGGGCTGCTGACGACGACTGGTCGGACATTTCAACAATTAACTTCCAGCCAACATGACTCGTCAAAGGACGACTGTTGGATTCCAGTGCACTGTCTGTGATTGAATGAGAGTATGTGTGCCGCTGACTCTGCAACGTCAGCGACCCGCGAAGCCAAAGACACACATCCGTATGTGGCTGACCCGGAAACGTATGGATTGACAACACCGTGTGAACACGGAACCGCCGGCTATGAACTTTCACTCACCATCGAGCGCACAGACCAGACAGCAAATCCAGTGGCGAACACTGACAACGCCAGCTCAAAAACAGCCATCGTGATACTCCTTCAAAACGATTGGCAGAAGCTCTGACTAGACAAGCCGATCCGCATCAATTTGAGATGTCGTCCCATTTCAGGACGTTACCCGTTCCAGATACGCACCGGATTCAACATCGATTTTGACTTTATCACCCTGCTTAATAAATGCGGGTACCTGAACCTCGGCGCCACATTCCAGGGTGGCACCTTTGGAAACATTTGTGGCCGTGTCGCCTTTGGCGGCCGGCTCAGTATACGTCACTCCCATGATCACCTGCTGAGGTGGGGTCATGCTGATCAACTGCCCGTTAAAGAACAGCAGCTGCACGGCTGCCCCCTCCATCAGAAACGTCATTTGATCTCCGACTAAGGTCGCAGGCAGTCCGTATTGTTCGAAGGTGTCATTGTCCAGAAAATAGAAATTGTCACCATCGCGATATGAATACGCTCCGTCATTGCGGTGGACGTCTGCTTCATCCAGACTTTCACCGCTGCGATACGTGCGGTCAAGGATTCCCCCCTTGAGCAGGTTGCGAAGTTTCGACTTATAAAGTGCCTGGCCTTTGCCAGGTTTCACAAAATTGATTTCAATGAACTCATAAGGTTCGTTGTTGATCAGGATCTTGCTGCCCCTCTTCAACTTCTCGACCGGTGTACCCATTGGTGCGATTTTCTGGTTCTGATATTGTTGCTGTCCCTGAAGACAGCCCAATGTTCGTCTGAAATGGTATAAAACGAGGATGGCGAGTATTCGGCCCGAATTGCTGAATTTGGGCCGCGAACGCGGGCAGCACAATAACAAAAGCCACAGGCAGAGTGAATCCTGATGTCTTCCAATGAGGTCGAACGAGAGGATTCCACGAATATGCAAGGGGCAACTTTTCCCGCGGATCGGACGGATCCGGCCCAACAGCTGAAATTGGTACCAGCTGGACGGTCAAAACCTCCGGAAATGACCACGATGGACACGGGCGGCCAGGCGACAACCGCAGCGTCATGGCAACGTCAGCTTGCTGAGGCGATTCGTGACCGTCATGAGTTGCTGGCAAAACTGCGGCTACCAGACGAGCCGCTGGACGCGGCGGAAGTGGCAGCCACCCAGGGATTCCCAACGTTGGTACCGCTCAGCTTTCTGGCACGCATGGAACCGGAAAACAGGGATGATCCCCTTTTGCTACAGGTTCTTCCCGTGGCTGCGGAAGCAGAACGGACATTCGGATTTACGTCGGATCCCGTCGGCGACTCCTCCGCCAGAGCAGCGCCCGGAATGCTGCACAAGTATCATGGTCGAGCACTGCTGATCACCAGCGGAACGTGCGCAGTGCATTGTCGGTATTGTTTTCGACGGGAATATCCATATTCCGAGGAACCGCGGCGTCTGTCCGACTGGGATCCTGCGCTGCAGCAAATTAGTGCAGACCGGTCGATCACGGAAGTTATTCTTAGTGGCGGAGACCCGCTGATTCTCAACGACGATCGGCTGCGAACGCTGTGCCGTCGCATCGACGATATTGATCATGTCGAGCGTCTGCGGATTCATACCAGGTTGCCTATCGTTTTGCCGGCGCGGGTGACTGACGAACTGTTGAATGTGCTGAAGGATCTTCGAATTCAGACCGTCGTCGTCGTTCATGCGAACCACGGCAACGAAATCGCTGCTGACTGTGAAACGGCACTGCAGACGATTGTCCGTAAAGGAATACCGGTTTTGAACCAGGCTGTGCTGTTGCGCAACGTGAACGATTCTGCCGACGCACTGGAGCTGCTGTGCCGACGCCTGGTCAACATCGGAGTTATGCCGTATTACCTGCACCAACTCGACCGTGTTCACGGGGCCGCCCACTTTGAAGTCACCGACACAATGGCTCGCGAGCTGATCAATGAAATCCGAACTCGTCTGCCCGGCTACGCAGTGCCGCAACTTGTGAGAGAACTTCCCGGTGGGCCAGGCAAGATGCCACTGCTGTAAGACACAGCAGGTAATCGCACCATCGGCGGTTCTCAATTCGATGCCGTGATGCGCACAAAAATGGTCTTTGACGCCGTCTAATGTGGGAACACGAAAGTGTTCCGACGTGGCTCCAGTGGCAAACAGCTTTCGGAAGGCCTTCTGCTCGCCGTGCTCCTTCCAGCCAAAGTCAATGGTGATATGTTCGGGAGGCTCGACGTCATGTATCCCGTACAGCCGCGCATCAATCAAGCCGACCTTCCGCCTTGGCGAGTGCATATGAAACCGCACAAGAACGTTGCGGCAATCTGCCTTCGATACGTCGGCTTTTCCGTACAGCCATCCACTGGGAAATTCATTGTCGGCGGGAATATCGGCGACCGCAAACGTTCGCCACGTTGCTCCGGAATCTGTCGATATCTGTAGCTGGAAATCCAGCCCTGGTGGCGGCGGCACGGGTACAGAATAGCGGACCGCTGCTCGAACTTCTCGCAATTGCTGCGGCGCGACCAACTTGAAGACGACGTGAGCAGGTTCCCTGTCGGTCGACTGATATGCGAATCGCGAGTCAGCCGATCGTGGAGAATAACGAACGTTATTGGAACGCAGTTCCGTCTCCTCAAAGACGGCCACTTTCGACTCTGGAAGGCTGTAATTCGGCAGAACTGCAACTACGGCTCGCGGCCTGGACCGGAACGTCACATTACATCCGTTTTCCGTGAGTCGCGGATACATGGCCTGGCACACCTGCGTGGTCGTGACGAATCGCAGAGCATCAAGACCTGCATCACCCGACCATGAAAAACGCAAGTGCCAGCCATATCGGCCTTTGACATACTCCGTTAAGTCCGATCGAAAGCCCCTGTCACCTCCTTGCCCTGCGATCAGTTCAACGGGGCTCCATGTCTGTCCCTGATCGGCCGAGACATCGCATGACACGTCACCTACACAGCGACCGGCGACAATCACCCCGTCAGTAGCTTTGCCTGACATAGGGAGAAAAATGTCGAAACGTCACGGACGAGTGATGCCCGTTACTGCTGTAAAGTTTCGGTGAAACTGAACGATGAGCAGCGTTGGTCGTTCTGGCGGACATGCCATCCTGACATCGGTGTGTTTCCAATTTCGGTTCGTAAACGAATTCGCCGTTACAATAAGCGGCCTCGCTTCGTGCGTTGGCCTGCTCTTTTTCGTGGAATGGCTTTCCGTTGTCAAAAAATGTCCATTGCCGAAACGCTCCACCCTTCTGGTTATGCCAGAATCTGCGTTTGCTGAAACCACCAAAGTGATCACGGTCATACCACCGAGTGAATGATTCACCACTCCGCAACTGCACAATGCCGGGGTGGGCTGCAAACCCGCCATTGTAGAGTGCATACCACGCCTTTCTTTTTGCGACTTCCTGCCAACCGCGCTTCATCGTATTGAAATCGCCGGGCCAGCCGAATGGGTAGTGTGGGATGGGCGCCTGGACAGAATCCACCAGCGTAGGATCGTTCTGCACGTCATCGTAACCGGCGACAACTCCGTCGCGACGAAACAGCAGGCCGGCCATGTCTGTGTCGAAAGCGTGCCATTGATTGTCGTAATAGACTTCACTGTTCACATGCTGCACAAACTCACGCCGTCGCACGCCCATTCCCAGGGCCTTCCAGTACGACTCATTCCATGCGTGGACAGTCCCGCACAATCCATAGCCGTACGAAAATCTGGCGCGATTCGCGTCGAACACCACCGTTTCGTAGTTTCCCGGATCGGCCGTGTCGGGAACCCTGCCCGGCACACACCATTCCATAGGCGACATCAGATGCCATTGATGAGTCAACAACCACATATACATGGCGATGGCCCTTGACTGGGCATCCGCCTGCCCTGCAGTTGCGAAAGAAAGGCAGTCTTCGACGGTCTGAAAAGCGCCTTCGCCCGCGTACTGTGGGTGATCCGTACGCAGTGTCACGTCACCAGAGCCGGCCAGCAGAATCCCTGGCAGCGCCAGAAGGAATAAAATCGCCGGGCCCCATGGCGACACAGCTCTGAATCTCTGATAATTCAAATTGGCGTCGCGCTTCCATCCATGCCTAAGGTGGCTCATAAGGATCGCTGCGTTAGTTCTACGGCCCCTGGCCAACACCTGAATCGCAGATTTTCAGCCCCAGCAAAGCCACTACCGGACAGCCCGCCGATGCTTTGCCAACCATTCGCAGGCGGGGACCACCAGACTTTCGTGTCCGCCGTCAAATATCGTCACTCGGGAGTCACCGGACTGGCGCCGCAGAAATATTTCTCGACCGTATGATGAATCTTCAGCAGTGTCCGATGGTTTTGGGTTCTTCAGCTGACGATCCTTCCAGAGCATTTCCATTTCCGCTTCAGTTACCTGTTCCGATCCGTGCACCCTCGCGATTTCGTTGAACGCCTGCAGCGAATGTCGTACAGGCACGGAACCCGTGTGGCCATCATTCACACCGGCGTGAATATCGACAGGCAGATTACCGACACGACGCATATGAAACAGCGGAGAGCGGTCACGGTAGTCAGCATCCGTGGCCGCATCAGCACCGGGTGGCCCGCCAAACGACTTCAGAATCATCTG
>JAQWLN010000189.1 GCA_029247265.1 Fuerstiella sp. | reverse complement strand
GATCAGGGGGACTCGCACAAGTCCTTCGTAAAATCGGCACCCCTTGAACATTAGGCCGTGATCGCCCAGCGCCTCACCGTGGTCACTGGTGAAGATGACGACTGTGTTGTCGGTCTGTCCGGCATCGTCGATGGCTTTCAGCAGCCGAGCAAACTGGTCATCGATCTGAGCAATCATGGCGTAGTAGAGCGCCTGGGCCTGCCTGGCTTTGTGGTCTTCGGGACGCCGGACTTCGTCCTGGAAATCGACGTCCTTCAGCACTTCCTGCTGTGCAAGATCACTTTCCTGAAACCATGGACCGGGCATGTCATCGGGGTTGAAGCGGTCAGCGTAGGATTTGGGGGGAACGAACGGTGGATGGGGATCGTAGATGTTGACGTTCAGCATCCACGGGCCGGAACGTTCGTGACTGAGAAACTCAATCGCCATGTCCGTGGCCCACGTCGTCTGATGCATCTCCGGATTGACGCGTTTATCAGAGTTCCGCATGGCATCAAGATCGCCTCCCTGCGCCTTCACCCAGTCGGCGTAGTCATGTCCGACCTCCCAGTCGTCGCGCGGTGCGTGACTGAATTTCCAGAACGAATAACCGTCGTCCAGTCGCGGCTCAGTACGATAACCGGAACTCTGCAGGTGGAATTTGCCGACCATGCCACAGTCGTAACCGCTATCGGCCAGCAGCTTGCTGATCAGTGGCGGATGATCAGGAAAGGTGTCGTTACCGTTGCGAGTGTTGTGGACGCGGCTGGGGTACATGCCCGTCATGAAGCTGGAACGACTTGGAGTGCAGATCGGACTTTGGCAGTAGGCAGACGTGAACGCTACGCCGTCCTCCACAAACTGGTCGATGGTCGGCGTCTGTACATGTTCGTTGCCCAGGGCAGCGATGGTGTCGAATCGCTGTTGGTCAGTGCAGTACCACAGAATATTTGGCCGAGTATCAGTCATAGTCAGATAATCAAAGATGCGGTCTGGTGTCGGAAGAATCAGCAACAATCGTTGTCTGGAGACATCGTAATGTTGATTCGTGTTGACGGAAGTCAATACGGCTCCGGCTCCTCCGATTTTTGGTCGTGTTGCGGTGATGTTTTCTTTTGCGGTGTAAGTCGTTTCAGGGAAGTGGCTTGTGGTAAATGCCTGGTTGGTCAGGTGGGATTCCGGCACTTCTGGCATCAAGCCTGCTTTACGTTTTGTTAACAGCGATGCGAAACAGGTTCATGTCGCTGAATACCGAAACAGCTAATACAGGATCCCAACCATGAACATCTTCACTGCACTTGGAAACGACGAAAACGGGTTTATTGTTTCCGCAGAAATCGTACTCGTCGGCACCATCCTGGTCCTGGGAGTTATCGTCGGACTGACTGAACTGTCGTACGGTGTCAACGAGGAATTGGAAGACCTTGGCTCAGCCATTGGCAGCGTTAACCAGTCCTATTACTACAAGCTTGCCAGCGGTAAGAAGGGCAAAGTTGCCGGCAGTTCGTTTCTGGATTATCGTGACGAATGTGACAGCAGCTGCGACATAAGCTGTGACTCACGGATTCGAGGCGAAAAAAGGGGTGGTCATCGATAGACCTGACGTCCTTAACAAACGTGGACTGAAGAAAAACCTCGGCGATCGTCCGAGGTTTTTTCATGCGCCGCGGCAAATCATTGTTCGCCGGCAACAGCAACTCACCGCGTTGACGCGACACAAATGCATGGATAGCCTTCGGTACACGTTTGTGATTATCACCTGCTGCTCCAACAAATCAGACTCAAGTGCCAATCGATTCCCCCCGTAATGTTACTGTCGGTCTCATTCAGGCGACGTGTACCACAGATCCAGGCGTTAACCTCGAGAACACGGTTGAACGCATTCGCACTGTCGCCGCTGCCGGGGCATGTGTTATCTGTTTGCAGGAAGTCTTCAATCTGCAGTACCCGTGTCAGTCAGAAGACCATGCCGGATTCCAGTTGGCGGAATCGATACCCGGCCGATCCACGCACGTCATCGCTCAGATCGCGAAGGAGCTGGATGTCGTTGTCGTCGTGCCTCTGTTTGAAAAACGTGCGCATGGACTGTATCACAATTCGGCCGTCGTTATTGACGCCGACGGATCGACAGCGGGACTGTATCGCAAGATGCACATTCCCGATGACCCGTTGTATTATGAAAAATTCTACTTTGCGCCGGGAGATCTTGGTTTTCAGGCTTTCGACACAAAGTACGCACGGGTTGGAGTGTGTATCTGCTGGGACCAATGGTTTCCGGAAGCTGCTCGACTGACTGCCATGCGGGGGGCAGAGTTGATGTTTTACCCGTCCGCAATCGGGTGGATTCCTCAGGAAAAAAAAGAGTTCGGTGCAAGCCAGTTTTCAGCGTGGCAGACAATGATCCGCAGTCACGCGATTGCCAACGGACTGTTTGTCGCTGCGACCAACCGCGTCGGAATGGAGGGGGAAATTGAATTCTGGGGAGGATCGTTTTTGTCCGATCCCTATGGCAACGTGCTTTCGCAGGCGTCGCACGAAAACGAACAGAATCTGGTGGTGGATTGCGACGTGTCGTTAATCAACGCGGCTCGAACGCACTGGCCGTTCTTTCGAGACCGACGCATCGATGCCTACGGCGGGCTTGTGGATCGCTGGACTGACTGACGGCAAGGGCCGGATACAGCGATGCGACGAGCCCCGGCAATGTTCTACCAGAGGCTTCCGTCTGCTGGATCTGCAACGTCTTCCGCCTCTTTGATTGTGGCAATATCTATACGAATGTGCTCGTCGTGACCGATATCGATTTGACTGAATATCGCTGGCCTGCGGAATGGGAAACTCACAAGTCCACGTGGGTCTCATGGCCCGTCAACAAAGCGACATGGCCGGGCATCTTTGCACGAATTCCCGCAGCGTTCGCCGAATTTGTGGCAACCATCGCCCGTTTTGAACGTGTCAATATACTTGTTGGCGGGGTTGACGTAGCGCGTGAAGTTCAGCCGCTGATCGATGCGGCCTGCGACAGGACGGCGGCGACATTTGAGGTCTGTATGGTGGACATCCAGACCGATGATGCATGGTGTCGCGACTATGGCCCCATCTTTCTGAACGCAGCTTCTGCCGCAGCAGAAATACCGTCGCAAATTGCCATCGACTGGGGTTACAACGCGTGGGGAGGGAAATATCCGCCATGGGACCGGGACGCCGCTGTGACGGAGCAGATTGCTCGCCACCAGTCCGTGCCCCGTGTGCAGCCAGGTGCTATTCTTGAAGGAGGTGCCGTTGACGGAAATGGCAGGGGAACTGTGATCACGACGGAAAGCAGTCTGCTGAATGCCGGTCGCAATCCACGACATGATCGTTCTGCGATGGAAGCAGTCGTTCGGAAATTCTTTGGCGTGGATACCGTGGTCTGGCTGCCAGGTGGCGGAATTCCCGGTGACGATACCGACGGCCATGTTGATCAGCTTGCTCGATTCACTGACGAACAGACCGTTGTCGTGGCAGCGGCGTGCGAACCGGACGCTGCGGAAGCCGTTGACCTTCGTGCGAATTACTCGGAGGTTGCTGAAGCCCGAAACAATCGTGGTGTCGGTCTTCGTCCTGTTGAACTTCGGATGCCCTCACCGAAGTTTCAGCAGGGCCGCCGCGTGCCGGCGTCGTACTGTAACTTCTACATCGTGAACGACGGAGTCATCGTGCCATTGTTCAATGATTCGGCCGACGATGAAGCTCTGCAGGTCCTGCAGTCGGCGTTTCCCGGACGCCTGATTGTCGGTATTGATGCGACTGACCTGGTGTGGGGACTTGGAGCATTCCACTGCATGACGCAGCAGCAACCGACGGTCAAATACGATGGCCGTTAGCGCGTGCCCGCGAAGGCAAATCCGCCCTTGAACCTGATTCCGTCGGGTTGCACAAGACAAGCGGCTGCCGGCGAATGTACGAAGGCCCGTCGGAGTTGTCATCAAGGCTGAATCGAAGCGGCTTGTTACTGCCTGCTGGTGGCAACACTCTGCCTGTCGCCACCCTGGCCTCCGGCAGCAGCCTGTTTCTGAGGCTTGTCAAATATTTTTAACACAACCTTTTGGGTCCTGCTGATCGGCATTCCTTCGCGAGGATCCTGGTCACGCACAAGATAGGTCAGGTTTTCACGCGGCGCTGGCCCTGCATTTTGATTGCTGATGTTGTCTTTGGGAACGCCTGCGGCTATCAGAAGTTTTGTCGCCACGTCATAACGTTGACCAATGACGTTGGGAATCGACGAGCCCTTTGGGCCTGCCCCCTGCGGTGGAACTGCCTGCCCCAGTTTCTGCTGCTGCCCTGGCTGAATGACATGAATTTGATATCCCCGAATTTTCGGGTCCCAGGGATTCTGTCCCGGAAGCAGACCGCCGAATATCCCTTCCTTCTTGTTGACCGACATTTCCTGAAAGGTGTAGACAGTTCGTTTTGTTCCGGCAGGGTCGAGCAGCTTCACGGCGTCCGGAAGATAACTTTTCGTATTCAGGAAAATCTGAGCTTCCTTCCAGTTGTCCAGATCCTGACGCAGCTTAGGCGTCGCCCTCAGCAACACCACGTCAAAATCAGGCCGGTAGTCCTGCACCAATTCCACATGAAAACGCTGTACTGCTTTTTCCGGTGGCAGCCCGAACAGAAACGGCAGCGGGCTGTTCATGATATTCTGCCCCCGCAGGTCCGGTGGCAGGTGTACGACTCTGGCGGTTTTTTCTTCATCGTCGATGTCATAGATCTTGATGCCGTCGCACAGCCATCGCTCTGCATCGTCTGACTTCAAATCATATGGATCCCCGTTTGGTTTACGTTCGACCTTAGCCCCAGGCTTGTTTCTGGCGGCAATCATTGCTGCCGTGATCTTGATCGGAAACACGTCGATACGGCCTTTATCCGGTGCTCCAAACCAGAACTTTCCGTTGGACACCTTTTCGTTCATGAACGTATCGTCATAGACGTGACGCTCGTGTTTTCCTTCCAGCGTCTTGATCTCGGCACTGCGCTTGGCCCATGCGTCCAGCAGTTGCCAGACCTCTCTCGTGATCTCCTGCTGCGGCGCAGAATTCTGGCGACCGGGGTCTGACGCACGGCGTGTCTGCTGCCCGTGTAGTGGGGCTGCTGCGGCCAGAATGAGACCCAATAAAGTGGCTGAATAAGCGAATCTGATCATCGGGAATCCTGCCGATGTGAGTATTCGGAAGCAGAAGGCAGCTATACGAACTGACTGATAGACAATCCATTGCCTTCAGCAGAGTCGTCGCCAGTACAGGCGCAACCGTCTTCGTGCCGTTAATTACGGTGGCGAGCTTATAATGGCTGGCAGCAAACGCTGCCATACCGAATTGAACACGTTGTTCTAAGCGACATGGGAGCCACAGAGATCTGCGTAATCTAGAGGATATCGACGCGTTGGGAATTCGCGCAGACCGGCAAAAACTGCTCTCCGCCAGTGTTTTGGACCAGACCATGATCGGTCTTTGCCAACCAGCCGCTCACACGATACGATTTTTGAACGGATTGTCGTGCACCATGTTTTTCTTATCGGAATGGGTGGTGACTTGGTTCGACAGACAGCGTATTCCCGTTATTCGTGCCCCTTCTATTGAATTAAGACAGCGAATCGCCCATGGGCCTCGACAATCGTGACTATCTTCGAGACGAAAGCCGCCGCTACTCAGGCGGATTTTCCGGCGGCGGTTCTGGTGGTGGCAGTTCTGCGAGTCCGGCGCCGACGTGCCGCAAGCTGCTTATCATCACGGTCGTCGTGTTTCTGGCGCAAATATTCTTAACGGGGTCACCGGCGCTGGAAGAAATTCAGGCGATAAAGGATCGGCAGATCTCCGATTTACAACGTCAGTACCAGGAGTACGGCGATGACCAAATCGCATTTAGGATTCAGGAGCTGGAACGAACGTCCGTCGAACAGCTGGCGCGAAACCTTCCCAGGCGATCCATTGTCCAGGACTGGCTTCAACTGGATACGTCGAAAGTACTATCCGGGCAGATCTGGCGTCTGTTGACATGTGCCTTCTGCCATGATCGCGACGACCCAACGCATATTCTGTTCAACATGCTGTTTCTGTGGTGGTTCGGAAGAACTGTGGAAAGCATGTATGGCTCGCGCGAGTTTCTGTGGTTTTATCTGGCAGCGGCACTGGCGGCGAGTCTTGCGTATGTGGTGCTGGACCTTGCCACGGGTGACTGGATACCGATGATTGGCGCGTCCGGTGCGGTGATGGCGGTGACGATGCTGTTTGCCGTGCATTTTCCGCGGCAGATCATCTATCTGTTTTTCGTCATTCCGGTCGAGATCCGCTGGATCGTATTGTTCTATGTGGTCTACGACCTGCATCCGGTTCTATTGCAGCTCTCAGGTGATCCATCCGCCAGCGGCGTTGCTCATGCGGCTCACCTTGGTGGACTGGCCTTCGGCTATTTCTATGCGAGAAATCCTTTCCGACTGGATCCGACAATGGATCGCATGCGGATCTGGTGGAAGAGTAAGCGTCGCGGCCTGCGGGTCGTTGGCACCAGTGCTCCCGTGGAAACCAGACGCTCAGCAAAACTGGCCGAGCAAACGGACGCTATCCTGAAAAAAGTCGGCGAGCAGGGCGAAGCCTCACTGACGGCCGCCGAACGAAAAACATTGGAACGAGCCAGTCGCGAGCTGAGAAAGAAACGCGACTAGATTTGTTACATGAGCTCGCAGGATGTCGCCGAAAGCTTTGTGTGCGGCATGCGGCAGGTACGCCGCTCCTCCCGACTCAATCGCAAATGTCAGCACGAAACAATGCGTGAGCCCATCGTTCAGTCTTTCCGGGCTGTTGTTTGTGCCCCATTCAAAATCAATAATCTCGGTGATCTTTGATGGTAGCTCACGAAACGCATCGACAACCCCGGCCACGTCTTCTTTACTGAAGTCTTCCTTATTCGGCTCAGCCGATGGTGTGTCATTTGCTTGCGGTGTTGATGTCACGGGAATTTCCAGCGTCGAGGTGACGCTGTTCGATGCTGCTGACGGGCCCCGATCGCAGGCCGAACAGAAGGTGTTTGACCTTGCTGCCACATCGGCGAATATCGAACAGCATTTCGATCGTCTTCACCTCCGCGACCTGAGCGGATGTAACGAACATCGAAACGGGAATTCCCTGTCCGTGGACCATCACCATGATTTTACTACTCTTGTCTCGCCTGGTCTTGCCATCGTCGGCGTCCCCTTTTTGCAGGCGAAAATGTTCCATCGCCTGTGACCAGTGCAGCAACTTTCGCCGATGCCTGCGGCGTAGCAGTCGCGGCCATGCTTTTTCGATATTGCCGTCTACAGTCCACTTCTTGTGGCGTCGCAAACACGTTGTCGAAGAGGGATATCGTTCTGGTAAATCCTGCCATCGAGCTCCCGTCTTCAGCCCCCGGATGATGCCCTCCAGACAAGTGCGGGAATCGACTGGAGGTCGCACGCCCAGTGCGGATTTTCCAGCTTTGGGAAACAGATGCTTGATCAGTTTTCACCGTGATTCATTGATGAAAAGTTTCGGGGCCGTCATGTCCCCTGTCGTGTTAGGCCGCCGCTGTGGTGGCCACATTGACAGGGTGATAACCACGTGAGTGTCTCCTTTCAGACGATCACATATTCAACTCACAAGCCAATCTGTGACGTTCTGAAACTGCTCCTTGTGATCCTGCGGAAATCTGAGTATTCAACAGTGGCTGTGAATAAACAGGATTTGTATAACTGATCCAACCGCCACACGGTTCCCTCCGGATTTTCCTTCATGTTGAGGCCCGCCACGAGTTTGTCCTTATTGCTCATTCTCACATCCGCAACCCTGGAAGCGGCTGACTGGCCACGTTTCCGAGGTGCCGACGGTAATGCTTCAGCACCGTCCGCCAATGTGCCGCTGACGTGGAGTGCCACCTGTGCTGGATCAGCGGTCGCGGCATTGCCATCTGCTCAGACGCCACGACCGGCGAGAGCATTTATCGCGAACGTGTCAGGAAAAAGGATCGAGTTTACGCATCTACGCTATTAGCCGGAGATAGGATGTACCTGACGACTCGAAAAGACGGCGTGTTCGCGGTTGCCTGGGATCGGAGTACAAGGAACTGGCGCACAACATCATCGACGGGGACGACAGTACCTTCAATGCGACGCCGGCCGTGGCTGGCAACCAGCTGCTGTTCCGCACCAATCAATATTTATACTGCATCGGTACAGAGTAATTTGTGTTGAATTCTCCGGGCAGATGGGGCTGACACGGACCATGCTGGACAATCTTGTATTAGTCATTTTCTCAGTGATGCCGCTGGCCCTGCTGTTCGCGGTGCGCCAGTTCCTTCGTTGGAATCGGCGGACACCTGAAGCGCGGCGAATTCGTCGCCTGATTATCGGGAACACACTGATCGGCGTGTTTATGTTGTCTGTCACGATTTTTGGCGGAGAACTGTACTATCGTTTCTTTTATGATGAGACCGATTCGTTTGGCCTGACAAAGGTGACCACAAGATGGTTTGACCGCCACTTTCAATTCAACGCTTCTATATTCCGTGACAATATTCAATACGACGCCACTCGCGTGAAGGATCGCAGACGGGTTACGTTTGTGGGTGATTCATTCACGGCCGGACACGGAGTGAAGAACGTTGATGACCGTTTCGCAAATCGCATTCGCATCGCAAGGCCTGAATTGGACATACATGTGGCGGCACGGTGCGGCTGGGACACCGGTGCTCAGCTGGATTTTCTGCACAGGGCTGCGGAAACTGGCTATGAAGCCGACGCCGTCGTGCTTGTTTACTGCCTGAACGACGTGGCGGACATCGTTCCGGAATGGCAAACGGTCGCACATCGAATATACGAAGCACCGAAGCCCGGATTCTTCGTCCAGCACAGCTTTCTGTTGAATACGTTGCACTATCGGGTGAGGTCATTGCGCGAACCTGATATCGGCAACTACTACAGCTTCGTTCGCCAGGGCTACACGGGAACGCTTTGGCAATATCACCGCGAACGAATGCTGGCCATGCGCGACATCGTCGAGTCGATGGGTGGAACATTTCTGGTCGTGACGTTTCCGTTTCTGCACGCGTTGGACGAAGAATACGAGTATCGGAATCACCACGATCAGCTCGATCTTCTTTGGAAGGAGTTAAACGTACCACACCTGGACCTGTTGCCGGTTTTCGAACCGTATTCGCCAGAAATAGTTGTGGTCAGTCCCTACGACGCACATCCCAACGAGTTCGCGCACGGACTCGCAGAAGTTGCAATTCTGGATTTTCTGGAAACGCAGCTGTTCACGGACGATCGTGAATGACATGCGGAACGAGCAAGTAATGAACACGTTTCCGTCGGACGAAACGGAACGACGGGGCGCTCAGCGTTACGCCGCGCGGCGACATGTGTTCGTCTGTGCCCTGATCTGCACGCTCGTTTTTCTGATCTACGGACAGACACTGTCGTTCGACTTTGTCATCCTGGACGACCTGACATATGTGGCAGAAAACCCAATTGTCAATACGGGCGTCACCTGATGAAATGTAATGGCGGCGTTCAGTTCTGAAGTTGTCTCGAGCAAAGGAAACTGGATTCCGTTGGTTTGGCTCTCGCTGATGCTCGATGTGGAGATGTACGGAGACTGGGCGGGCGGGTTTCATCTGACAAACGTAATCCTGCAGTGTGCAAACGCTTTACTGTTATAGGCCGGACTGCTTTCTATGACCCGTCGTTGGGGCGAGTCCGGCATTATTGCCATTCTATTTGCGGTGCACCCGCTACACGTTGAATCCGTCGCATGGATGGCTGAGCGAAAGGATGTCCTCAGCACATTGTTCGGATGCGCAGCAATCTGGGCGTATGGGCTTTATGCCACGCAGGCACGCTGCGTGTTTTATCTCATTTCCAGAGCAGCATTTGGGTGCAGTTTGCTGGCCAAACAGACGTTCGTAACCCTGCCATTCCTGTTGTTGCTGCTGGACTACTGGCCATTGGGGGGCTGCTTTTTCAAAGATCGCTGTCGCAGCAGATCGTCCGACGTTGACACAGACATACTCACGTCGATGACCAACACCAACACCAATCGCCATGAGACCAAACGACGAGTGCTATATGAGAAGATCCTCTATCTGGTGTTGTCACTCATTTCCTGCGGGATTGTTCTTGTCGCGCAAACACACGCGATGATTCAGGGAGTAACTTTGTCATCAAGAGTTGGCAATGCGATCATTTCCTGTGCCCGTAACGTCGCGAAAACAGTCTGTCCGATGGACATGAGTGTGTTCTATCGGCATCCTGGAAATGACATTGAACCGCTCGCTCTGGGAATCTCGATTGTGTTCGTCATCGGAGCATCTGTCGCTGCCATCGTCGTGGCCCGTCGTGTCCCTTACGTGTTCACCGGTTGGTATTGGTTTCTGGGGACGCTTGTTCCAATGATCGGCGTCATTCAGGTGGGCCGCCAGCAAATGGCCGACCGATATGCTTATCTGCCCATCAACGGATTGTTCCTGATCCTGGTCTGGTCGCTGTCCGGTCTTCGCGGCCGACTGGACCTGAAAGGGCACGATTGTGCCTGCGTTCGCCGTTCTGGTGATATCAGCATTCACCCTGATCGCATGGCGTCAGACATCGCACTGGCGCAGCAGCGTCTCGCTGTTTGAACACGGATTGTCAGTGACCAACAGCAACGGCCAGCTGCACTCATGGCTTGCCCCGGCACTCTTCGCAGACGGCCGAACGGCGGAGGCATTTACACATTTTGAGTGTGCCGCGAAGCTCGATCCGCTGGACCATATTCTTTTCGAAAAGTGGGGCATGTGCCTGGAAGAAGCCGGCAGAACTGACGAGGCGATAGAAAAATATCGGCGTTCGCTGAACAACAACCCTCGGCATGCACCGGCACATATTGGCCTGGGTTTACTATATGAACGGAAGGGAAACACGGAATCAGCGACTTATCATTTTCGGGCGGCAGTCTCATCTGCGCCGACGTCGACCGTTGCACACTATAATCTGGGTAGACAACTTCTGATCGCCGATCGTGTGATCGAAGCCATGACGCATTTCCAGGCTGCGATTGAGTTCAATCAGGACTACGCGATGGCCCACAGCAACCTTGGGTTAACATTCTACGTTCAGAGTCGACTTGAAGCCGCCGCTGACAGCTTCAGAACGGCCATTCGCTTGACCCATCTTTGAAGCAGCCCAGAGCTGCCCTTGCTGAGATTGAGGCAGCGCGCCCGTAACATGACCAGATTCCGGCACTGTAATTGGTTCCCGGACTTCAGTTCGGCTCAATCGTCCCGAATTCTTCTTGGTTCGCGGCCTTCAACTATGAACAGTTCCTGATTAACTGAGAGCGAATTCAATCTCTGAATCCGACCAGACGGCCAGAGTATTGTCATCTGCTCGATCCGGGTGTCCGTTCCCAGTCCCATAATGATCGCCCGTTCGTTACTTGTCTGGTAGCCGTCGCCGCAGACAAGTTGATGGACGCAGTGGTGATTTGCACTGTCAACAATCACCTCTGTTCCAATGGCATCACGAGCGGAATCAACTGCCCGCAGGTGGACTTTGATATGATTGCCCGCGGGGCTGATTGCGCCAGTCAACAGGGCAGCGGCGGAATCCAGGTTGGAAACTGCGAAATCTGAAAGTCCGTCCCGATTCCAGTCCAGGGTAGTGAGCGAGCGTCCCAGGCGTGCCTCCTGAAACCAGGCTCCCAGTTTAGCAGGGTCCATCTGCAGGAACCGGCCTTTCCCACTGTTGCGGTATATTTGCGTCTGCATGCGATACGGCTCACCGAAACGCGTTCTGTCTTCCAGATGTCCGTTTAGGACCACCAGATCCTGCCATCCGTCAAGATCTGCGTCCAGGAATTCGGTGCCCCAGCCCAGCAGTGGAATGCTGTGTTTGTGAAGGCCAGCATCGATGGTTGCGTCATTGAAGTATCCGTCTGGCGAACCCAGATACAGCGTGTTGGATTCGCCCCGAAAATTGGACTGGAACAGATCCGGTTCGCCATCGCGATTGACGTCGCCAAACGTGATTCCCATTGTCGCCTGCATTGCACCTCGACCGTTGGCTGAGAGACCACGCAGCGTTCCTTCATTATGAAATCTGGTCTCGCCGCCTTCCGCCGACGTATTGACGAACAGGCAATCTGCCGTACCATCGTTCCCGACAAAAACGTCGAGGCCTGGCCGCCGATCGAAATTCGCCACAATCAGGCCAAGTCCTCGTCCCGTATCAGAATCAGTGCCCGTATCTGAAGCCGCAACGAAACGGCCGTCGCCCGAGTTCAACCAGACAACATCCGCAGCGGCCGCAAACTCCTTTGGTGGACACGGACGAGGCACCTGATCTGTCGCGTGACACTGTCTTACAAACAGATCGTCCGTGTTCACGTAGCGAACTTCATACAAGTCCGGCCATGAGTCCGAGTTCAGGTCCGCCAATGCACAACTGGACGTCCACGCATTACTCGCGATGCCTGCCTGGTCTGTTACGTCCAGAAACGTGCCGTCACCACAGTTCTGAAAAATCTTGTTCTTCCCGATATTTGCGATCATCAGGTCCGGTAATCCGTCGCAGTCGAAGTCACCAACGGTACACCCCTGTCCGTAACCAAACTCCGTAATGCCAGCGACAGCTGTCACGTCACTGGCGCGGACACCGTTCAGATTACGGAATAACTTATCGCTGTAGGTTGTGTTTGGCGGAAGTTCCCCGGGCGAGTATCCCCCTTGTGTAAAAAACAGATCGGGCCAGCTATCGCAGTCAAAGTCGACAGCAGCAACTCCGCCTCCGTTCACGGTGTGCAGGAATTCAAGTCTCGCGCCTTTCTCCAGACCGTTGAAGTACTCAAACTTCAAGCCGTTGGCTTCCGTCATATCACGGAAGCGAGGGACGCCAAAACTATTCGGTGTGTCAGTCCGAGGGTCGGGCAGAGTTTGTTCGAGTGTCCGCACTGACCATCGATGCCGGTCAATCACATCGTCCGGATCAAAATCTGATTCAGGGACACTCTGCCACTCCAGCTGCAACGGACCAAGTCGTTCGAAGTCTTTTTCTGCGTCCTGTCCATGTTGAAGTGCAACGCGGTACCATCCGAACGCCTCAGCCGGACGCTGCAACGCTTCGGCAAGGCGTCCGGCTTTCAGGGCAACCGAGAGATCATTCTGCTCTCGAACAGCGCGAATCAGGTCGCGATACTCGCTGATCTGTTCGAAACGAGCACGGAAGACAGACGCCGCCGTTGATTCGCTGATCTGGTCCAGCATCAGGGAAATCTGCAGATTCGCCTGAGCATCTCCGGGAGCACGCCGACAACACTCAAGATAACATCGCAGCGCGGCAGCGCGGTCACGGTTCTGCCACCACAGACCCCGAGCGATCCAGACGTCAGGATGTTCTTCGCATTGTGGCGCCACGTCGCGGTTCCATCGCCGATACCCATCCTCGTCACCAGCATCCACCAGCGCGCGTCCCATGAGCGCCTGCGCTTCCCGCATATTCGGGTCTCGTCGCAGGCATTCCTGAAGCTCCAGTACAGCGCGCTGTGGATCATCCGTGATGGCGTCGAACGCGAGACCCAACACCGGAAGAGGATCGTTGGGAGAGTTGCTTCGGGCAGTCTTCAACAGGTCCCAATCTGTGATTACGACCGACGCGTCCGACAACCAGATGAGTTCCTGCAACGAATCGTCGAAACGGACGACAAATTGAGCGAGGTGGGGAAGTGACTTCCAGCGCTGCCCCGTCATGGTCATGATGCGCACACGATTCGCCAGCGCCCTTCGGTTTTCGGGGTCCTGTGACAAAGCGATGCGGGCGAGAGACTCGCCGCGGCGAAACTGGCCCAGGGCTCCGGAGGCGATTTCACTGGCATAAGCATTTGTCTCGGCCGACAGTGAGGGATCCCTGTTTCCCAATTCGATGCACAGCTCGAGGGCACGCATATAGTCCTGACGCTCTTCAGCCTGCTGAATCGAGGCCCAGTCAGCCTGTGCCGGTGGACTCTTGAGATCCCGGTCTCTGGAGCTGATGTACGCGACAGCTGCAGCGCTGCTCAGAATGATAACGACGACCATCCCTCGACGCCCTGCAGAAGTCCCCGGTTTCGATTCGACATTGCGAGAAGGGTGGTGCAACATGATTCAGATTCCCGGGCGTGGCGAGCAACCTGGACAGTTCGCACGGAAACGGCCCGGAGTCATTGCACTAAATACTAACAACAATTGAATTTTGCGTCATGGATTCGGTTGCTTCCGGAATTGAGTCGAGTGCATACGCTAACTGGCGTCGGTGTATCATTCATAAGGGAGAACAATTGCGTGGTCCCTGCTTCTGGGCGGTGTTTCGGATCTTCTGCAAGAACCTGTAAATCCACGTGGGATAACGTACCGCCCAACCTGATTTCAGAGTAACCGTCAGGACCAGGACCAGGACCAGGACCAGGACGAGGACCAGGGCCGCAATTGTGCATGTGTGGAACACGACTTCCTTCCGACCACAGACCGGACCCTTTCACAGGAAATCATCACACAAAATATCTGGTCGAGGAATCGGTGTCATGACGGGCAGTCATTCCGTTTCGCTATGTCATGTCAGCGTAATGACATTCGATGAGGCAACAGGATCACGTATCGAATACCATGACATGCTGCGGGGCACAGGTGCCACCGCCCCCGACCGGATTTCGAGCGGGCCGATGGTGGCTGAGGTCAAAAACATGGTGATTTCAGAGGAGAGCAACAACGAATCCGCAATGTCAAAACGCCATTGGACGTTCGTTGGCGCCATTGTCGGTCTTTGTCTGATTGTGTACGGTCAGACCATCTTCTTCGGATTCATTACCTACGATGACCCCGAGTATTCGTATGCGAACGAATACATTCGAAACGGACTGAGTCTTGAGAGTCTGCGGTGGGCGGTGTCGCTGGACACGACAACATCGCACTCGAACTGGATTCCGCTCACGTTTCTGTCACTGATGATGGACGCCGAGTTGTTCGGTAACCGTGCCGCTGGTTATCACCTGACAAATGTCGTGCTGCATGTGGGTAATTCGCTATTGCTGTTTTTCGTGTTCTGCCGGATGACTGGAAGGCAGACTGAGAGCGCAATCGTGGCGTGCCTGTTCGCAGTTCACCCACTGCACGTTGAGTCGGTCGCGTGGGTCACTGAACGTAAGGATGTGCTTAGCACGTTTTTGGGTTTTGCCACACTGCTGTACTACGTTCGTTGGGTACAGACGCGTATCCGATGGAATTACGTCGTGGCCCTGGTGACGTTCCTGCTGAGTCTGCTGGCGAAACAGACACTCGTGACGTTGCCATTTCTATTGCTGCTTCTCGATCTCTGGCCACTCTGTAGATTCACAGGCAAATCGGCGACCGTCACCATGCTGCCTCCGAAAACCAAAATGCTCGAAGGCGGTGAAGATATAATGGTCGCTGATAACCGGGCCACCACACGCGGCATGGATTGGTCGGTGGTGGCCGGAAGGCTTCTCGAAAAAGTGCCGTTCCTGACTTTGTCTATGCTCTTTTCGGCAACAGTGTACATCGCCCAGCGAGATGCGATGGATTCGATGAACAGCGTAAGCGCAACGTCCCGCATTGCGAATGCCGGAATTGCCGTCGTGCTGTATGTGAAGCGAACCGTGTGGCCGGCGGGCCTGGGAATGCACTACCCTCATCCCGCAGAGAATGTTTCTTTGGAAGCTGCATGCCTCTGCTGGCTGTTGATTGCTGTAGTCTCAATCGTGGCCGTGCTGCAGGTGCGCCGTCGGCCGTGGCTGGCCGTCGGCTGGTTCTGGTTTCTTGGAACTCTGATCCCGGTGATCGGTCTTGTCCAGGTCGGAGATCAACAGATGGCTGACCGCTACATGTATGTCCCCCAAACGGGACTTGTACTCGCCATCGTCTGGACCGTCTGGAGTCATGCTTCGACCAACCGCTGGCCGGCGCGGCGAGTGAAACTGTTGTGGACGACCGTCGTATTTGCGCTTTCGTGTACAGCAATTTTGCAGACCGCCTTGTGGCGGGACAGCCGTTTGCTTTACGAACACACACTGGAACATACACAAAACAACGCAAAGGTTCTGCACCTCATGGCCACACTTCTGTCAGAAAGAGGCCAGTGGGAAGAGTCAGTAATGTATTTCGAACGCGCCGTCGGACATGACTTTCAGAACCCGACGCTCGCAGCCAGTTTTGGTGCCACACTGGCGCAAGCGGGACGCCATGAGGAAGCTCGACGGATGCTGTTGCGGGCAATCGAGTTGCAGCCCGATCATGTCAACGCCAGAACAGACCTTGCTTCGCTTGAAGAAATGCGCGGCAATCTCGACGCCGCCCTGGAGCACGTCCGCGCGGCGTTGTTGTTGGATTCCGACTCTCCGGATCTGAACGTGTGGATCGCAAGATTGCTCATGCAGCAGGGCGAGTTCAGTGAGGCCGAGCAGATCCTGCGTCACTCCGTCGGCCGAGTTCCCACACATGCCCAGTCGTGGGCTTATCTTGGGTTTGTGTTGCTGGAAACGGATAGACGCGCCGAAGCCATCAAGTGTTTTGAGATATCAATCCGTAACGACCCAACCGACGATCTTGCTCGCAGTGGCCTTTTGCAGGCCCGGGCAGAGGATCGATAGGCTTCTGTTTCGTGAACTCTTCTGCTGTCTCTTCCCGCAGGCAAGCGGCACTTATGAATCCATGGCAAACAGTCAGCCTACCGCAACAGGGCATTTCGCAATTGCTGCAGCGGTTCACGGCGTTCGTCCGGCGTCATGTAGTACTGATAACCGAAGTCCGACAGTTTCAGGTCCAGCATTTTTTCCAGGCCAATCCGGGCGAACTGACGATTCAGCAGGTTGGGGTCGTCAAGGGCATCAATTAGCTGCGGAAGTGCGCTGTGGTCGTTTCGACGGGCGAGCGAATCGACCGCAACCATCCGCACGGCCTGGTTTTCGTTTTTCAGCCAGTTGAGAGGGGCGGGGGCACTTGAATCCGGATAGCTGGCCGCGATCTTTGATTCATGAAATTTCGCGTTATACCAATCCTTCAGATGTCCGACTGTCCAGTCAATGGGTTGGTCGGTGTGGCACTGATTACACGCGTTTGGTTGATTCGATTCGATCATGCGGGCATCTGTGGGTGAAAATATTGTATGAGTCCGAACGACATCCTGGAGACCTTCGTTCAGGTGCGGCATGTGGCAATTCATGCAGCGGCTGCCTTCGCTGCCGAACGGATGATGTGTGTGTGCCTGTCGGGCGTCGCGGGACTCGAAATTCTGGTGGCACTTCAGGCACAGCGCATCATTCTGATCCGGAGTCAGTGCCCACTTTTGGCCAATTCCTTTATGGGGGCTGTGGCAGTCAATACAGCGTAACTGTGAATAACAGCTCCCACGCATGGCGTCCGTGTACTCAGTCGAATTCCATGTTGACATACCTGCGGCAAATTGCGGTCGCGTGCCGCCGTGGCAACGTCCACACGTCCAGTTCAAACTGGAATGGCTGTGTCCGGATGTGCGGTCAGGCGTTTCTGCACCCAACGCATGAATGGTGGGAGAGACCGGCGCCGTTTCCACCATCAGATGCGGACTGCCGGGAGTGAATGGGGGATTCTTAAGCAGGCCCTTTGCGTGTTCGCGGCCGCCCAGGTGACACGCTTCACAACTGATACCCAGCACGGCGGCGTGATCAGGTGCTTCAGCCAGGCGAAGACGCCGCGTGAGGGACTCAAGTTCTGGCCCGGACGTCTGATCGGGACTTTGCTTGCCGTTCCAGAACGATGGATACTCGTCAGCAAGAAAATCGGACATCATGAAGTGCAGGTGTACCGGTGGATCGTGATCCGGATCAGAAAACTGACTGCGGAGATACGTCAGCCCCAGCGGGAATGTTGCATGACACGAACTGCAATTCGTGTAAGCGCTGAATGCCAGGCCACCGGGAGTGGAGATGAACGGATCCGCTTGTATTCCGTCGCCCTTGTTCGCCCGGTCGTGTACGTGGACGATCGGAATCCATTCACGTCGATCCAGCCAGTATCCAAACGGCAACAGATGATCAACCTTGCGATATTCGTGCTCCGCAGGCTCTGGTCCCTCGATCAATACGCCGTTGTAATACTGAAAAAATCGTGAACCAATGGTTTGATGAA
>JAQWLN010000114.1 GCA_029247265.1 Fuerstiella sp. | reverse complement strand
CTCACGGAGCAACTCCGCCAGCTTTCGAACAGGTCCACAGCGTTCGGCGACCGGCGTTTGGCTCCATGCTCCGAAGGCAGCGCGGGCCGCCGCAACGGCCTGATCCACGTCTGTCGCATTCGACAGCGGAACTCTGGCAAGCACCCGCCCGTCACTCGGATTCTGCACGTCAAGGAAGTCTTCGGTCGTCGGTGTGATCCACCGGCCATCGACATGATTCTGCAGAAGGGCAGGGGTGTTGGCTTCAACCACGATACATCAGTCCTTTTATCCGTCAGGTGGGGAAGTCTCGTCAACTTTTCACTTCGCAGAACAGCACAACCATAATCCATGAGTGCTGTCCAGGTGTACTGTCAGCACAATTACAATCCGCGCTCGCCTTGTGCACATTTACCTGTAAGTAATGCGAACAACGATTCCGAAGTTGTATACCGCGGATTGTTGGACAGTCGATGAGCGTCGACCTGGTTCACCAGCCGACGCATCTGCGCATCGGTTGTGAGCCCAAGCCGTGACAGTGAGTTCGGACAGCCTGTTGCAGAAATCAGATTCTCGATTCTGTCGCATGCGGCTGCAACGCTGGTGACGCCCAGCAGTTCCAGAATGATCCCAATTCGTCTGCGTACATGTTCCGGACCACGAGGATCGGCGCAATCAAGATCGGAAACCTGTGCATTGTATGCCAGCATGGGACTGAGGGTCACAGCGACTGCGATTCCGTGAGGAATCCCGTATTTCGACGTAATCGAATATGAAAGAGCATGCGAAGCCGTTGTCTTACTGATGTTAATCGCCTGACCGGCCAGGTGGGCTGCTCGACACATGTCCTGTCGAACATCTGCTGTCGGATTGCGGGTTGCAGCCACCAGTGACTTCCACGCCAGACGCGCAGATTCGGAGGCATGATCAACGGAATCGTCGGTCGCTCCGACTGCCCATATCGATTCAACCGCCTGACAAAAAGCATCCAGTCCGGTTGCCGCTGTAATACTGGCAGGCAGACTGCGAGTGAGCGTCGAATCCACAATTGCGTAGTCAGGCAACAGGGCAGTGTGGGCCACCGAATACTTTACGTTTTCAAAATAAGCGACGGCAAAATGAGTGGCTTCACTTCCCGTGCCGGCCGTTGTCGGAATTGCGATCAGCGGCGGTCCGCTTCGCTGAATCGCGGAATTGCCAATGATAATATCGTGGGCAGACGCATCCTGACACGCCAGCGTCCCGATCAGCTTGCCCAGATCAATCGCCGTTCCGCCGCCCAATGCGATGACCAGGTCCGGATCCGCGGCATGGAATTGTTCGATGCCACGTTCGACGTCATGAACTTTCGGGTTCAATTCAAAATCTGCAAATCGAGTGACCCGACAATTCCGAAAGTATGGATCCAGAATCACTGCTGCCCCCGACGCACCGTAAGCAGATTCGTCAACGACAAAAAACAACCGACTGGCAGAATTCCGATCGATAATCGCCCCGACTTCTGCGAGTGCGCCGTCATGCAGATGCACGACATGCTGATCGACCTGACTCATATTCCGAACGCCCGTTCCGTTTCAAGAATTTGTTGCGGACCGCGAGGTATGTGCATCACTGAATGCGGCGGCAGATGGAAAATCACGACGCACATTGTACGCCGCATGAGCAACGATTAGGGTGTACACGCATTGTGATTTTAAATCAACACGTCGGTACACGAACTGTGATTTTAGATGGACAACCACAAGATGCCGGTGACCGCCCGTCGGCACCTGACAGTTCAGAGAATGATCGGCATTCAGTGAGCAATTCTGTGACGGACCACGAAGCTCATTCGTTTCGTGCAGCGCAGTGGCGGATGCTGCTGGCGACGATGTTCTGCTACCTGTTTTACTACACAGGTCGGCAGACTTTCGGATTTGCAATTCCCGGAATTCAGGAAGAATTGGGGCTTTCCAAAACGACTCTGGGCTGGGTCAGCGCGGCCATGCTTTGGACCTATGCGCTGGGACAGTCTGTGAACGGAAATCTCGGCGATAAATTCGGGGGCCGTCGCCTGATGAGTCTCGGAGCCATCCTGTCCTGTGCACTGAACTGGATTGGCAGCTTCGGCACGAATTTGACGAGTCTTGTCGTGCCGTGGGCAGCAAATGGTTATGCGCAGTCCATGGGCTGGGCACCGGGAAGCCGCGTGCTTTCGAACTGGTGGCCGCACCGGCATCGCGGGAAGGTATACGGCGCGTATGTGTTTGCGGCGGGCATGGCGTCTGTACTGGCCTTCACCACGTCGACGTTGATCCTGGAATTCGATTTAAGCTGGCGCTGGATTTTCCGTCTGCCCGTCCTTCTGCTGCTGATCGGCGGAGTCAGTTACTACCTTCTTGCCCGCGATCGACCGGAAGACCTTGGATTTCCGCCGCTGGGTTCAGACAAAGACGCTGAATCTGCGAATGACGGCCCGCCGAGTACAGAGGATACCGAGGTCGAGTCATCTTGGAATCGGTACCGACATGTTCTTGCGAACCGCGCGTTTCTGATCGCCAGCGTATCGATCGGTTTTCAGAACCTGGCACGTTACGGTCTGCTGATCTGGGTGCCCGTTCATTTTCTGGGAGAGGACTGGAAGAACTCCGACACAAGATGGGTGAGTATCGCTCTGCCGATCGGTATGGCATTGGGCGCGATAACTAACGGCTGGCTTTCTGACCGTTGCTTTCGCTCGAATCGCTCACGGGTGATCGGCATATTCATGCTTCTGGCAGCCGGTTGCTCTCTGGTCATGTTCCTGCTTCCTCGAGACCATGTGTTGAGTGTCCCGATGCTGGTCTTAACCGGTTTTTTTGCCTACGGACCGCAGTCAGCATTTTGGGCGCTTTGTCCGGATCTGCTGGGCAAGGAAAGAGCCGGAACCGGAACTGGCGTCATGAACACCTTTGCCTATACGTTTGCGGGCCTGGGTGAGCCGCTGATTGGCTGGATGATTGAATCACGCGGTCAGACAGAACTGATCTTTGCTGTCGTCGCTGTATCGTGCCTGATGGGCGGAGTCATTTCCCCATTTATTCGTCGGTGACTTCAGTCATTGACGTGCCGGCAGAACGCTAAGAATCCCGATTCACAAAAACACTGTTCAAATCCCGGTGGCGGTCATTCCAGACGCAGATGATCCACAAAGAAGCTTGTGCGTTCCGTCAGCCCTGAGGCAAATATCTCCACGAGTGAAATCTGGTCCATTTGCATGTTGCGATTTTCCGGAGCGCGCTGGATTTCTCTGATGGCAATCGACACGCTCCGTACTTCACCAGATGCCAGAACAACGTCGTAGTTAAACCGATCACGACGTCCTTTGTCGTTCAAACTGTGCTGACGGTCCTGTACCTTGATGGTCAGAGTCACAGGCTTTTCGTTCGGATTACGAAAATCGACGGCAAAAACCTGGTATCCCTGCCAATCTGCATTTGGCCAGTAAAACGAAACACTCGGGTATGCGGCAGGTTGTAACTCGACCTTCAACGAACGTACGCCGTCTGTGGACCATTCCGTGGACCGTGTCATGGTCGCGTCCCTGGCCTTCCAGCTACCAAGTTCCAGAGGCCGTTCAAAAGATGTCAACTGTGGCATCTGCCGCAGCTGTTCGACACATTCCCTGATGTTAATCAGCGGAGTCAAGCTGGCCGCGGCCAACACCACGATGGCGATGACACCGGAAAAGTGCCGGATCATTGCGAACGATCTTCTCCCACTCACCCAGACGAATGCTGCCAACAGCCCAGCTGAATTAGCGGCCACATCTTTCAGGCTGGGGCTGCGTCCAGCGAAAAACTGCAGACACTCACCAAGCACACCCAGCCCAATCAACACAGCGGCAACAACAGCCGTGCGGCCCGTCGTCATCGGCAGGACTGTGGCGAAACGTTTGGGAAGACCAAGCGCCGAAGGGTCCAGCAGCCCCACAACCACCAGAAAGGTGCAGAAGAACGTGGGCGCGTGAGCAAGATTGAAGACGTGCCCCCACAGACGCCCCTCCACCGGAAACGGAAAGACCAAGCCGATCCCCACGACAGCCAGAGCAAGAACGCCTAAGCGAATCCGCTTGGCGAACAGAGTGCCAATCGTTACAGCAGACAGTCGCGAAGAATCAGCAGTCGACATCGTACGATCTCGATTAACAACCGTCAGCTACGGACCTGCCCGGAATCCGCTCGTCCGACGACTCACACTGTGCACTGACATGTCCGCCCGAAAAAACATCGGCTTCTGCCGATGATACGAACGGTCTCATCACCTCACCGACGCCATGTAGATTTTCAGACCCGGACTGTGACCTATTCCTGCGGTGCGGCTCTCTTCAAATCAACGTCTCCAATCCCTTTCAGCATACGAAACAAGTCGCTGTCGGTCGTAAGGA
Organism: Fuerstiella sp.; assembly: GCA_029247265.1. Taxonomy (GTDB): domain Bacteria; phylum Planctomycetota; class Planctomycetia; order Planctomycetales; family Planctomycetaceae; genus Fuerstiella. The sequence goes on along the minus strand of JAQWLN010000114.1, from coordinate 7,511 downwards.
TCAGACGCGTGTCGCCAGCCAAAGCCGCTTCGTACACTTCCAGGGTACGTTGAAAATTATAGAAGTCGCCCGTCGCCTTAATGGCTGTCGCATACGATTCAATAATCTCAGCTTCCACTTCACCTCGCAGACGCTTGCTCTGTTCTTCACCTTCGCCCAGTATCTTTTCGACTTCAGCATTCGTCTCGTTAATGATCTCCTGCTTCCTTCGCTGACCTTCGTTTTCATAACGCGCCGCAATGGCCTCCATGAATGCCTTCAGTCTCGCGAATGCTGCCAGCCTCACAGACGGTGCAAATCCAATGTTGCTGACGCCAACGTCAACAAGTTCAATCCCTCGGTCAATCGATGCTTCAGCTTGAGCACCGTCGCCAACGGACAGCTGAGCGACGATTCGCTGACGAATCTCCTCAAGAATTTTCTCCCGACCAACGCGAATGGCAACCTGCTCAACATCCGACACCAGTTCCTCAGCGGCGTCCTCAGGGGCGGAAGTCGCTTCCGGAAGATCGCTCAGTCCGAACGAATTGGTCAGTTCACGGTCTGTGCTGCGCACGACCTCCGACAGGTCATAGGTGGTGATCACATCACGCACACCAGCACGCACGCGCTGCAGCACCTGCTGCTCAGCATTTTCCACAGTTCGCATTGACTTCACAAATTTTTCCGCATCGGTGATTTTCCAGATGGCCCAGACTGAAACTTCGACCTTCTTACCATCCTTCGTCGGCAGAGCCTCCAGAACGTCGCGTGAGCCACTGGCCCAGAACTGACGTGTCCGAGGCAGCCGGCGGACTTCCTGAATCAACGGGATCTTGAAGTACAGACCCGGCTCGTCGATGCTCCGAACCAGTTTCCCGAACTCCAGCACCACACCCAGCTCGCGCTGGTTGACAGTGAACATGCAGCCATAGGCTGCCATCATCAGTACGGCAACGACGACATCGGCGGCCGGTCCGCGGGCAGACTTATTCGCAGGCATCAGCGGCTCCCTTCACTAAGATTCAGCAACGGCAGCAGCTGCTGTAGATCAGAATCAATAATTGTTTTGTTGTCGACGTTCGAGAATACTTTTTCCATCGATTCGAGGTACAGCCGCTGGCGTGTTTCTTCGGGAGCCTTTGCAAATTGTTCGTACTGGGCCATCAGGGCGTCGATTTCGCCCTTCACCTCCGATCTGCGCCGAGCGGCATAACCTTCTGCCTCACGAATGGCTTTGTCGCGTTCGGCTTGCGCCGTCGGCAGCAGAGTGTTCTTTTCCTTGTTCGCCTCGTTTTCCAGCTTGTCGCGCGTCTGATCTGCTTCGTTGATGGCTGCGTAGGAAGCCCTGACCTGTTCAGGCGGCGTGACTCGCTGCAGCTGCAGATTCGTAATCCGAATTCCACATTCATATTTGTCCAGCATCTGCTGGGTGGCTGCCGCTGCCTTGATACTGATTTCTTCCCGCTTGCTGGTCAGCACCTCACCGATCGAATAGTCACCCACCAGACGATTCATTACGGTTCGCCCCACAACGGTTATGATGGCCTGCAGATAGTCATCCTGGTTCACTCGTTCAGAATGAAAAGTGAACAGATACTGCTCCGGATCTGCGACCTGCCACTGCACCGTCCATTCGACGACGGCAGCATTCAGATCACCGGTCAGCATCAGCACATCTTCTTCGTTGATGCGTGCTGAAGCCACGTCTCGTTTTTCACCGGTAATACCGAATGGCATGCGAAGATTTCTTTCGCGAACATCGACAGTCAGCACTTCGTCAACAAACGGTATACAGAAGTGGAGTCCGGGGGTGGCCGTCGAGTTGTACCGTCCAAAGCGTAAGACGACCGCTTCCTCGTTGGGCTGGACGGTGTACATGGTGCGCGATCCCATCAGAATCACGGCCAGAAAAATCACGCCGATGACAATCACGCGAGTTGCCCGGGCAACGTCCTCACGCTTGAAATCGAATTGAATGTCGTTGGACATGAATGTTCATTTTCTGTGTGCGAATGAATAGACCAGCGTCAAAAGGCTCGATCGCCCGATCACGACGCGCCCTGCAGATCCGGAACGGATCTGCACTTGCCAGCCCGGACGACTGATGCGACGACGAACGCGTCTGTCACCCCGGCGGACTAAGAAGTGCACCGGATTGTTGCACATTGTGCGGCATACCGGAACTCACCGGGATTCCGCACCTGAATAACACGGCAAATCGCTGACTCTTCTGCATTGACGAGGCGGCCGCAGCCAACGTTCCGCCTGGCCGACCTCCGTCACAACCGGTGCGTTCGCTGCAAGCTGCGTGTTCACCAGAGTGGCATGTATCTTTGCAGGATTCATCAGCTTTCGGTTCCGGAATAATCGTTCAGCTGCCGATCAAACTTCCCAGAGTCCCGCCGCAGACAGATCTGCGTCTGGGAACGCTGATATAAATTGAAGTCTCGCCTGAAAGAGCGGAGTTTGATCATGGACTACGACGTTGCAGTCATCGGAAACGATGAAGCAGCTTTTGAGATGCTGTGTCTGTCAGCAGCTTCAAAGCGCAGAACGGTCGCGATACTGCCGGAATCCCGGCATTCGGCGTGGCTCGTGGGCCAGGGCCTGCGGAGGCTGATTTCGAATCTTCTGGTCGATCGAACGATTCAGCGCCGAGCCATGTTCGCGCACGCTGGCACCCCCAGGCTGCTGCAGGCACTGATCAGGCGAGCGATTGCCGACGAAGTCTCAGAACACATCCGAATGCTGGAGAACATCGGTGTCGACGTGATGCTGGGCGAAGCTCGGTGCATCGGAAACCGGGACCTGATGGTGTCGCTCGGAGTATCGTGCAGTCGTGAAACAGTCAAAGCCAGGCACCTTGTCATCGGAACTGGTGTACGACGAACAGCGATGCATCGACCACTGGGACTGATGCCTTTCCACCGTCCGGAATCACTATTCACGGGGCAGCACCTGCCCGATACCGCATGCGTCGTTGGCGGAGGTGACGTGGGTGCAGGACTCTCAGCGCTCATCAGCCTGTTCGGCGTTGAAACTCGACACGTTGCTCGCAACGACAACGACTCCGTAATGCACGAGCTCGCAGCGACTGCCGGAGTAAAGATAGGCTACCATCCGGCGGAAGTCGGATTGCCGCAGTTCGGGGCACCGTTCACAAAACTACACGCCGATGTTGTGGACTGCCGCCGATCTGTCGGCTTCACCGACCACCTGAGCCTGGACGCGATCAACGTCGAGCCCGATGAAAATGGCCAGTTGTGGTGTGCCAGCAATTTTGAAACGTGGTGCAGCGGGGTCTTCGGAATAGGTGACGTAGTTGGCTTTTCCCCGGATACCGCACTGCACCCATCGGTTCAGGCCGAACGCGTCATGAGTTCAATCGCCCTCACCGTTCCGCGCCCCCACCTGATGGATTCGTTCGTTCGAGCGGCCACTGCCGGTTAGCACGGCCGAGAATTGGGCAGTAGCGTCAGAATAATTTCCCCTGAGAATCGTCTTCTGCTGAGTCACAGGATGCTGGAGGTGAATCGCTTGGAGGTGTCTTGCCGACATGCGCCCATGCGGCGGCTGTGACCATGCGACCTCGAGGTGTTCTTTGAATCAAGCCTTCTCGAAGCAGGTAGGGCTCAATTTCGTCTTCCAGTGTGTCTGCCGGAATGTTCATGGTGTGGGCAATCGCCTGGACGCCGGCCGGTCCGCCCGAAAACACGGTGATGATCGTTTCGATATACTGTCGATCGAGCTCCTCCAGTCCGCGATCATCAACACCTTTCATCTTCAACGCCTGATTAGCAACATCCAGCGTGATCTTTCCATCCACACGAGCATCTGCATAGTCTCGAGTCCAGCGCAGCCAGTTATTGGCTTTTCGCGGCGTTCCACGTGACCGCAATGCAATCTGACGAGCAGCATCCTCTGTTGTTTCCGTACGCAGCTTGTCGGCATTACGGCGCACAATCGTGGTCAGTTCATCCAGCGTGTAGAAACTCAGATGCTCACGGCTAACAAACCGGTCTCGCAGCGGAGCCGTCAGCATACCGCTCCTGGTCGTCGCTCCGATCACAGTGAACTGCTGCAGCTGCATGTTTATCGTGCGGGCATTCAATCCATCACCCAGAGTAATATCGACTCGAAAATCCTCCATCGCCGGATAGATAAATTCTTCAACGGCCGGTGGCATCCGGTGAATTTCGTCAATAAAAAGAACGGATCCGGCACCAGCATTTGTCAGATAGGGCAGCAAATCTTTGGGCGCACTAAGCGACGGACCGGCGGTAATCTGAAAGTCCGTGCCCAATTCCTTGGGAATGACCATGGCCAGAGTCGTTTTGCCGAGTCCAGGCGGACCATCAAGCAGCAGATGGCCCAAAGGCTCGTTTCTCTTCCGCGCGGCTTCCAACAGAATGCGTATGCGTTCTACCACGGCAGTCTGGCCAACGACGTCCTCCAGACGTGAAGGTCGAAGCTCGTCGTCAAATTCCGGCTGGTCCGAGCTGTCAGAAATCGACGCTCCGGGAAGTCTTTGCCCGACTTCGTCAGCCGGATCTTCGGCAGAAAAGTCGTCCTGCCGGATAGTGGTTTCTCTGGCCATTGCTGAACCCTGCGTCGTGCCGCGACTATTCCATTTGACTGAGTCGACTCACGTATTTGCCTTGAGAATAAATGCAGCACTGACAATGCAGTGATGCGGCATATCGCCTCCGCTGGTGCATCGGCAGTCTATCAGTCGGCCATTACTTCCTGCATGATATCGTCCGGGATACTGAAGTTTGCGGTGACGTTTTGAATGTCATCGTTTTCTTCAAGTACGTCGAGCAGCTTGATGACCCTGCGTCCGCCCTTCACATCCAGTTCCACCGTATTCTGGGGAACTCGAGTGACTTCAGCGTTCTGCGTTTCGATGGAAGCCGCTTCCAAAGCGTCAGCGATAGCCTGAAAAGAACCTGGCGGGCCAGCCACCTGAAAACCATCCGGCAGCGACTCAACATCGTCCGCACCAGCTTCCAGAACCACCTCAAAGAGCGTCTCCTCATCGGATTCCGATGCGTTCACAGCAAACAGCGCCTTACTATCGAACATCCATGCGACACAGCCGCTGGCTCCAAGATTGCCCCCATGAACTTCAAAGATCTTTCGTACTTCGCTGGCTGTCCGATTCCGATTTTCCGTCAGAATTTCGCACAGCACGGCGACGCCCTCCGGGCCGTATCCTTCGTACAGCAGCTCTTCATACTTGGCGCCGGCAGTGTCGCCACATCCCTTTTTGACTGCACGTTCGATGTTGTCCATCGGCATGCTGTTCTTGCGAGCCTTATCAATCGCATATCGCAAAGTAAGATTCGCGGCCGGATCTCCGCCACCATGCTGGGCGGCGACGATAATAGCTCGACTGAGCTTCGCAAACAGCTTTCCGCGGACTTTGTCAATACGCGCTTTTTTGCGGGCGATGTTCGCCCAATGAGAATGACCTGCCATGCTGTAGATTGATAAGCTTCGGGTACCGGGTGCTTGTAGATGCGTTCTTCCGCAAACTGTTCGGATGCTTCGACGCGAATGACGTTCTGAGATCAAAAATTCGAATCTGCAGATTGAAGTTTTGCTGTTCGCAGCAGCAATCCGTTCAGTAAAGATGTTAATTTTTTTACGCTTGTCAGCGGGAACAGTTTTCTGCTTTGCGATGCCACTTCAAGGTGACTGAGACGGTGGTTGCGTGGAATCGTCTGAACCTCCGAGTTTGTCCCGGAGACGTTTCAGAATGACTTCATCGGGAATCGCAGATTCGTTTTCTACGTTCTGTGCTTCCGTCCACGACTTCCGAGCGTCTTTTTCTTTGCCAAGGGCTTTCTCCACATCTCCCAGATGTTCGATGATGGTGGAGTCACGATATTCGGGGTCAGCATTCGCTTTAGTCAGGGCTTCGAGTGCTTCCTCATGCTTGCCAAGTCGATACAGAACCCAGCCCAGGCTATCAAGATAGGCAGGGTTTTCGGGTTCCGCTTCAACGGCGATTCGCACCATCTTCTCAGCTTTTTCCAGGTTCTTATTCTGTTCAGCGTAAAGGTAGCCCAAGTCGTTGTTGACGCCGGGGTCGTCAGGCGACTGTGCGTAAACCTCCTCCAGAATTCGCTGACCATTGGCCATGTCGCCACTCTGTGCATAAGCATTCGACAATGCCATACGGCCTCGACGTGCAAACTCATCTGTAATCTCAGGGATGGCCAGCAACCCTTCATACAGACCGATCGCTTCGCTCCACGCCCCCTGCTGCGTATACAGCGCCCCTAACAGCAGACGAGTTCGCGCTTCCAGCTTCGGATCGGACTCGGCAAGCGTAATTGCGGATTTCAGCGACCGTTCAGAGGCTTCAAAATCATCCGCCTGAAGCTGAACCCATCCCAATTGAAACGTAAGTTCCGCATTCTGTGGAACGAGTTTCAGGGCCGTTTCAACAGCGACTATCGCTTCCTGGTAATTCTCGTTGTAGGCTTCAGCGTAAGACAGCCGATAGAGAGCCATCACTCGGTCGCCGGGAGGCAGCGCCTGAATTGCAATCAACTTCCGGAATGTCAGTGCAGCGTCAACGAATTTATCCTGAGAGTATTGGCTGAGCCCCAGCCGATTCAGTGCATCAACACCGATCCTGTCGTCGGCACTGCGACCCAGCGTTGCCTGTAACAGCTTTTCTTCCTGCTCTCGCAGCTCTAGTTGCTCCGCGATTAAGGCGTAGAAATAAGTGGCTCGGGGATCCTGATTACGGTCATCGTGGCTCAAAGACTCTACACTGTCCGTCACCACTTGTTTTGCAAAATCAGTTTCATTTGTGATCTGTGCAATCAGAGGAATCAATTCCTGGACCTGTATCCGAGCCTTGAGAGCCTTGTTAATACTGGTCAGCAATGAGCCGGCGTCGCGTTTGAGAATATCAACCTGCACGAGTCCCAGATATGCATCCGCATCGGCTGATTCAGCGATGACACTTTCGAACACCGTTGCAGCAGCGGCCGCATCACCCTTTTCGATCAACAACTGTCCTAGGAACAAGTTCACTGAGTTGGCGTCGTTCGTGCCTTCGGCCAGCTCCGCGAGTCGATCAGGAACCATGTCCCCACGAGACGTCGCATTGAACAGATCGGAAACAAGGCGCAAGGATTCAACACGTCGGCGATTTGTCTCGAAGTACCGATTGAGATTCTTTTCCGCCGGTTGCAGGTCATCTTTTCGATACTGAGCCAATGCCAGCCAGTAGTGATGGTCACCGGGCATATCGTTTCGAACTCGGGCCAACGCCTGAAATGCCGTGATCGCGTCGTCGTTTCTGCCCACACTCAGCATGACTTTCCCAATGGTTTCATAACCAGTGGAATGATCATTCATTAATGCCTGATGTTCACGAAAATCGAGACCGAAGTTTTCCGGCTGCTCCAGAGCAGACAGCAAAGCCCGATAGCTGCTGGCCGCCTTTGCCGTATTTTTGCTGGCGACATATAGAATCCCGCGGATCCGCTGGATGTTTATGTAATCTT
>JAQWLN010000088.1 GCA_029247265.1 Fuerstiella sp. | reverse complement strand
CACTCGTCCCCCGACATCTGTGACAGCAGCGACTGCTTACCGTGTACCACTTCGTCGTGGGACAACGGCAGCATAAAGTTTTCGCTGAATGCATAGACGCCACGAAATGTCAGGTCGTTCAGGTGCCAGACGCGATGGATGGGCTCCCGCCGCATAAAACGCAGGGTGTCGTTCATCCACCCCATGTCCCATTTCATGGTAAATCCAAGACCGTCCGTATAGACAGGACGAGACACGCCGGGCCACGCCGTTGATTCTTCGGCGACTGTTAAAATACCAGGGAACTCAGCATGCAGTACGCTGTTGAAGTCACGCAGGAAATCAATCGCCTCAAGGTTTTCGCGTCCTCCGTGGCGATTTGGGATCCACTGCCCTGAGTCACGTGAATAGTCCAGATACAACATTGATGCGACCGCGTCGACTCGCAACCCGTCCACGTGGTAAACATCGCACCAGAAGCGTGCACTCGATAACAGAAATTCGGAGACTTCCCGTCTGCCGTAATTGAAGATCAGGGTGTTCCAGTCGGGATGATATCCGAGTCGCGGATCGGCGTGTTCGTAAAGGTGAGTTCCGTCGAACTGCGCGAGTCCGTATCCATCGGTCGGGAAATGGCCGGGAACCCAGTCCAGTAGCACACCAATATTGTGCTGATGAAGGTAATCCACGAAGTACTGGAAATCGTGAGGTTGTCCGAAACGACTGGTCGGCGCAAAATAGCCTGTCGTTTGGTAGCCCCATGACCCGTCAAACGGATGCTCTGTTACGGGCATCAATTGCACGTGCGTATAGCCCGCTTCAACGATGTATTCTGTCAGTTGGTGGGCGAGTTCCCGGTAGTTGTGAAACTGTCGTCCGTCCTTTGGTCGTTTCCATGATCCCGGGTGCAGTTCATAGACGGATACCGGGGCTTCCAGCCAGTTGGTCGAGTCACGTTGCTGAATCCATTCTGAATCGTGCCACTGAAAATCCCGCAGACTCCAGATGACAGATGCTGTTCCCGGTCGCAATTCGGAATGAAAAGCGAACGGATCGGCTTTTTCAATGACCTGTCCGTGGGGTGTCTTGATGGCATACTTGTAGCGCGTTCCGGGAATGGCACCGGAAACGAATCCTTCCCAGGTTCCGGTGTCGCTGGAACTCAGCCAATCGCGGCCGGGCGTCCAGCCGTTGCCGTCACTGATGACGGACACTTCCTGGGCATTCGGAGCCCACACGGCAAAGCGGACACCACCATCGGCGATATGTGCTCCAAGGTGGCGGTACAGCGTTGTGCGGTCAGCTGGCAGGTCAAATGTGCTGTCTGTGCCCGCTGAGGCCGATTCCGTGTTACGACTGAGTCCGAAATCCGTGCTCACGATGTCCACCCAATTCGAACGATTGAAAACTTGCGAAGCAACTCGACCGTCTGCGAAGAGACTGTCCCTAGTTTACTATCGTCGCCAGCGTGTCACATGTCCATTGACGCTGAGGAACTGCAACAATCCGATACCGCGGTTCGGTGCTGCTACTCTCCAGCCGCTCTTTGCTGCCGCAATCGCGTAAACAATCGTGAGAAACGAGGCTCTGCGGGCTGTTCGGCATCCTTCGATAAGTCTTTCTGCAGATCCGTACTTATTGAATCGCACATCATTGATATCCGTGGCAGGCCCTGTGCTTCCGTGTCTTCCGGAACGATCGCACTCGAAAGAGCCTCTGGAATAGGCACTGCGATGCTCTCCGCCCCAGCGGCTGGTCGCAGCACTTCCCGTGGAGGAACAATGGAGATGACTCGCTCCCGGGCCTGATTCAACAGCCGCGGCGCGTAACCGCCTTCACGAGAACTCTTCAGTACTTCTTCACTGGTGCTTTCGACTGTTGGCTGTCGGTAGAGTGGCCATGAAGTCGCATGGCCGCCTGGCGCCACGACCCCACCCGACGATGTGGAATCGTGCGGCGTGTCATGGGCGGATATCGGCCCATTGTTCTGAACTGAAGGGGAGCCAGTGGGCACCCGTGTGTCCGCCGGGCTGCCGGAAGGGACGTTTTGATCGATCTCATCCACACTGTACGGAAGAGTCAATAATCGTTCATCTGTTTGCGGAACTGCTGTGTCGATGCTCGACCGGTCATCGTCCTTGTCTGCCCAATTCGAGGGTGTCTCCGGCACACAGCCGGAGATCGGAAGCACCATCTGCTCTACGCTGCCATCTGTGTCATCATTCACGTCGGCGTGTAGTTCTGCCTGAGACAGGTCCGCCTTTTCGCATGGCAACTCAATCAACGCTTCCGCGTCGATGATCGGGTGTGAGATGTTTTCACAAACATCGTCGTTCGATCCTTCGCCGCCTGGTAGCTGTTCGAGCGTTTCGAATTCCTTCATGAGCTGTCCATCGATCCATTCCGCGTCCCTCATATGAACGTCTTCGACTTCCGACGCCGCTTCAGCGACCAACTGCTGGATGTAGCCAACTGACTGATCCAGATATTCCGCCTCGACGTTGGGCAAAGGTGCATTTATGTCGATGGCCGGGGACACTGCGATTGCAGTAACGGGGTGATTCTGAGGTGTCTCGGCAGAAAAATCCGTCTGCTCGTCGTGCTGCTCAATAATTGGAATCGAAGAAACCGGCGCGACGCCGATGATGTCCGGAGGCCAGACGGGAGTTAGTGAATTCGAAATTACAAATGTTCGCTGTACTGCTTCGGAAGCGACCGGACGCCCCAGTTCGCACCATGTATATCGGTCGAAGACAGGTTCGGCGTTTGACAGGTTGGTCCGGGACGTATTCTTCGCCGTCGACGTGACTGCTGGCGCGGGCCATGTACCGGCAGGTTGCCAGCGAGAATAACGATCAAACAACGCGTCGATCGCTTCTGTCTGCGCGACAGGTGAAAGAACAGCATCGTTGGCCGCGACATCTGCGCTGTCAGTTTCTGCATCATCCGTGACATCTACCTGCCTGCCACCAGCAAGCACCAGGTGGTGTTCCAGATTCTGCGAGCTGGTCGCCATGTCGTTGTTACGAACGCCCGTCTCGGTGATTGCCGGATCAACGGGGGCCACAGCATCATCGTCTGTCGCATCCATGGCAACGTCGGACTCGAACTCAGGATATTCGGACACGCGGTCGAAGAATTCGGCAGCACCGATTTCAATGGTACCTTCCGGAAGTTCGCTCGTTTCGTTCGAGTTCAATTCAATGTCGTCGTCCGCGGACGGAAACTGCGGCGGGTCGGCCGTCGGCGAGTCCGCTTCGAGGGATTCGGTACGTTCCGAAACGAATTCAACAGTTGACGTGTCGGGGGATTGTGCCCCAAATCCAATCTCTACCACGCCGGAAGTGACGGAGGAACTGGACAGGTCTGGCGATGCTGAATCGCTGGCGCTTCCGATTTCAACGACTCCGCGCGACGACACTGTACTGTTTGTCGAGTCAATTTCACTCGGTGATTCAGCCGCGGAAAACTGCTGTTGTTCGTCTTCCTCAACGTATGCCGATGCATTCCAGGCATACGGCAAATGCTGCAACCTCTGTAGCGCTTCTGTCACCATTGCGCCTGAAACACGCGGGGCCGATTGTGTTGCAGACGTTTCAGCTCCCGCGTCGTCGCCGGTGGACAATTGCTGTTGGCGGGATGTCGTCTCATCGCACACAACAAGAGATTCATCAGCCAGTAAACTGAGGCAACGGGGACTCCCGTCGGCGGCCGCAGTAATTCGTTCGATGGCTTCAGGTGCAAATATTTTGCCAAGCGCACCGCCCGAATTGCAGATCTGCAGATCAAGATACTGCACAGCCTCGTCGGACCGCAGCGGTTGCAGAAAGACATGAGTCCGAATTCGCTGTGCGAAGTCGGTCATCGCTGGTTTAGCCAGAGTCTCTTCAAGGTCGAGAGGGCCGGTGATCAACAGACGTAACAGTTTACGTCCGTCCGCTTCTTCCTCAAGTAGAGATCGGAGTTCAGCAAAGACTTCCGGCTCAACAAGATGGGCGTCATCCAGCATTACGACGATCGGTCCCCAGAAGTCGCACACACGTTGCAGACGGTCCAGGATGTCCCATCTTCGCACGTTGTTGACAACATTGTCCGACGCAGCAGCGTCGTCTGCGCCGCTGGTTTTTCTAAGGGACCGGTGCAGCGAGTGAAGCAGTTCAGTAGCTGTTCGGACGGCCCCGCCTCGCAGAAATACCGTTTGGCTGTCGGCCTGCAGCAATCGCCACAAAAACTCCGCGGTCACCGTTTTCCCACAACCAGCTCGCCCGGTCAGAACGGCAACGCCAAGATCTGACTTCAGCGCATGCAGAATCGCCGGAATGATTTGCCGGTGTGTTTTCGATTCGTAAAAGTCATTTTCCGTCAGGGCTGACTGAAATGGCTTACGGTGCAGACCAAAGCGGTGCTCGTACATCCGTGTATCCGTTCGTGAGCGTCAATGGATTCGGCAAATTGTGCCGCCCGGTCGTGCGGAGAGGTTGCCCTCCGCGAGATCCAGACGCAGCAGTCCGAGGAGAAGATCGAACGAGCAAAACCGGAATCTTGAGAACATCTGTCTGTGGCGGCAGGGTCCCCTTAGACTCACACTGCTTCGGACCTCCCCTGACGTGCTGCTGACACCGACAGGAAAACACTAGGAATAGTCGGATACATCCGCCGTAATATTAAACGACTTTCCGAGGCGATTGAGGTCGTCCAGCAGGCTTTGCAGACCGAAGCCATCAGGCACGACGATTTTCATCACCATTTCGAAGCCTTTGCCGTTTCGCGTGCGAATCGCATGCATTCCGGCGATGTCAATTCCACAAATTGAAATCGCGGACGATAGTTCCCGCAGCACGCCTGGCTGATTGTCGCCGCCAACACGCAGAGAGTGGAGTTTCGCCGAAGAAAGTTCCGGCGACTCACTACGCGCTGCTGAAGGCACTCTGAGATTGACATCAATACCGAACGGGCGACAGGTGTCCTGCAGGTGGTCTGTGATGACAGTAGGGGCAATCTCATCCGGAAATTCGGCAGAAAAGATCATCGTAAAGAAACCGCGAACCACGGTTTGACTGGCCTGCCGCAAATCGCCACCCAGCTCTTCCATCGCCTTCGTCACCGCAGACAGAATCCCCACTCGATTCGCGGCAGTCATTGTGATGATGTACTCATTAGCCATGAGAGCCAGTCAACTATGTTGTGTCCGACAATTACTGCGGGTTTGATGTACAAAGTTCCACTACATGACCATCCGGATCTGCAATAAAAACCTGTATTGCCCCATCCGGACGTGTCTTGGCGTCGGCAACAAGCTGGATGCCGAGCGATTTCAATATTTCAGCCGCACCTCGGGCATCCTGCACCTCAAATGCAAAATGGTGATTTCGGCTGCTTTTCTTAAGTATTCCGTCGGGAAAACCTGCCGGTCCGCTGTCCTCATGAGCTTCGATCAGGTGCACAAGTGTGGCACCGGCCTGAAACCAGGCACCGCCGAAGTCAAAACCGGGCCTGGGCACTTCATTCATGCCTAGTAAATCGACATAGAACCGCCGACTGGCATCCACGTCGCTGACGATCAACGTGACGTGATCGATCTGTTTTACTTGAATAGTAGCTGTGGCAGACATGGCAGGCGATCAGGTGGCGGACAGAGAAATTGCAGAACGGGCATTCTGACGACAAACTGCGCTGCGCACAATCGAGTGGTGAAATGAGTGCTTACCGGAATCACACTGAGTTTTTTATGTATTCGGCCACCAGAACGGCTGCCATTGCCGGTCCACGCAGTCAGCGTCCGATGACGACTTAGCGCGAGTCAACTCGCGATTACGACTCTTCGACACCTGATGCCCACACATTCCTTCGAACGATGTGGCCGACTATGACGATTCTGCGGAAAGTAGTGATTGGACCGATCGCTGCCTGCCGATGATGATGTCGAGAGGCAGTATGGCTCTGCCCTTGAATACCCGCAAACTCTGCCGATCCTCTTGTTTGAGACGATGGCTGACATGTGACGAACTCGGCTCTGCGAACCGGATTTTGTTTCCGGGGGCGACCACAGCAACGCAAGTTGTTGATTTGGTTCGCAAGCCGAGTCTCGTCTCAACTTTCGGTACGGACAGAACCTGGCAGGTGTCGACCCACTGGGATTGTGGCGGGTCCAATCGGATAGCACACGGAGGAGTAACGATGCGGAAACAACTCGCGATGATCGCTGCAATTTTTGTCGTGGCGGTTCTCAACTCAACTAACTATTGCGACGCGGCACCTCCGGGGCAGCCGTCGGACTGGCAGCGATTCTACCATTATCCGTATGTCTACTATCCGCATTCGTTTCAACAGCCGCAGCAGTACAACAACATGTACTACAAGTATGCCCCGTCAATGCGGATTCCGGTGTACAACAAGTCGTGGTACAACTTCTATCCGACGGAAAAGCCATATCATAGCGGACACCACTTTATCCTGGACGTCTTCTAAGCATCAGAACACATCGAGCACAACAGAGCCTCAGGGATGATATTCCTGAGGTTTTTTTGTTGGTTGGTTTTGAATCGGCTGGACCATGACGACCCAGCCGAGATCTCCTGAATACTACATTGGCGTTCAGGAAGCCCCATCAATTCAACACTTTGTATTCGAGCCATTCTGCCAGGTAATGCCCGGCCATCTCATGCCCGGTCTCGTTCCAATGCCCGGTTCCTGGTTGTGTGTTGGAGAAGCCATGAAGAAATATGTTTCCGGATTCGGCACGCTTTTTGAATTGCCGCGCGAGAGTCAGTATTGGAAAGTTGTGGTCTTCAGCCAGTTTTTCAAGTCGATGTTCCGCGTATAGTAAATGAGATGCGGGACTCTTGTTGGTGGCTTGTCTTCGTAGTTCGGAGTCCGGATGGACCTGTAGCGGAGTCGTGACTGTAATGAGGCCAAACTTAGCGCGCTTCTTCATGGCATCTGCACGTATCTCGAGGATCAGGCGTTCCGTAATGTTCCACGCCGCTTTTTCTACTGGCGTACGTGGCGCTTCGTATACGTTGAAATCACTACCCGTGTCTTCGAAATGAGGATTCGATTTTTCGGGTCGCTCGCGCTGCAGATGCCATCTCCTCTTGGTTTGTTTCAGCACCTGGAGCATGTATGACATGTTGACCACCTGAGCCTTTGTCTTCTCGTACCGCGTCAGTGCAGTCAGGTAGCCGGCCGATTCCAGGAATGACTTGTCGAGGTGGAGTTCGTCGTCTCGCAGCAGAAAGTACGGTCTGGTTTCACCACCACCTAGGTCTCGCGAGTTATCCTGAATGTCATTGTGGCAAAAGGCAACAAGTACAAGATCCGGGTCGTACTTCCAAACTCGGCTTCGGAGCGTCAGAAGTTCCTGGGCCGTGCCATACCCGGAGACTCCAAAATTGACGAATTCAGGTTCTCGACCGTCGAACAGGTTGCTTCGTCGCAGCTGCCGTTCTGCAACCGCCCAAAAAGATTTTTCCGCGGCGACCTGCAGGGCTTCGGTGTAAGAATCGCCCAGAATCGCAATACGAAACGCGCCCGTTGGCTTTGCTGGCTCATGCTCCCTGTCTCTCAGCCCGTCACTGTTGATTCTGACGAACGACCGGCCTTCCGAAATCCACCATCCGCTTGCGCCGGGGCTCAAGCGTGACGCGCAATGGGGATCCGGTGTGTATAACTCGGGGTAGGAAATTCCCATGAGTCGCAGAAGGACTTCGCCCAGCATGAATCCCGCCAGAGTCGCGCAGCTGAATACCAGGACTTTCTTGCTGAGGGACCGTTTGACTTTTTTTTCTGTGCTGCCGATGGCTTCCGGTGTTTTTGTTTTCATGTTCAATGCGGTACCCACGTTCACATGGACCACGCCACGATTCCGAGCCCTCTTTCCTTTGTGGGCCAATATCGGGTCCGTGGGCCTCACGTCCGTCGCCATCATCCTTACGTGTCGTTGCGTATGGAAATCCGCTCGTCCGCGCGGATGAAGCGACGAATCACGGCGTCTTTCTTGCTTACTTCGTCAGGTCGCGAAGTTTCAGCTTTCGCCAACGGACTTCGTACGGGCCCTGACCGGCACCGATGCCGTGAACCTGCAGGCCGATGAAACCTTTGGGGTGAGATTTGTAGCGTTCTTTGTGCGTAAGATCTGAGACCGGGTGTCCATTGATCCACGTTTTGATCGTGTTTCCGTTTGCGACAACTCGGTAAGCATTCCATTCGCCGTCCTTGAAATGCTGATGAGCTTTTCGGTCGTCGTCCGGCGTCATCCAGCCTCCTGCTGATTCACCGTAGACATAACCCGCCATGCCATCGAGTGAAATTTCCACCTGAGGCCCGTTGACTCGTCCTTCCGGCGTTCCACCGACCGTCTGCGAACGAATCTGCACCCCGGAATTCAGCTCGGCATCCACCTTCACTTCAAATTTCAATTCAAAGTCGCCGTACAGTTTGTCGGTACACAGAAATGAATTGGGACTTCCTTCCCCCGTTTTGCCAACAACCGCGTCTCCTTCAAGGCGGTATGTTGCCGTTCCGTTTCGCTGAGTCCAGCCATCCAGGTTCCTGCCGTTCACTAGGTTAACGAAGTCAGCTGCTTCGGCTGGTGTCGATGTGAAAAGTGCGAACGTGAACAGGAGGCAGGTGGTTTTAATATTTGGCATGGCGAAATGTTTCAGGAGGGATATGAGTGCAGGCGACGGCGGTTCGTCGTGCCTGTTGTTTAACGAAGCTGCGGAGGCTGTTTAGTCCAGTGGCATGACCTGAGCTTTGCGAATGCTGACTTTGCTTCCAGGATCGTGCTGTTGAAAAGCGAAGTGCCCCTGCTTGTGCGTCAGCGCAAAGTCGAGGTACTCGTAGAGTTCGTTACCATCGATGGTGACCTTGATTCGGGTCATGTTACGCCCCCGCCACACGTCGTCTCGGACTTCCAGATCATAGGTAAACCACGTGCCCGGCTTGACGTGCTGCTTGTAGACGTGGCACAGGCCGTACAACGATCCGGTACGAATCGGGTCGCTGTGAGTGCTGTCAATCTGAGCCTCGTATCCGTCGGAAAAACCGGGCTTCCGCGTCGTACGAAAGTAAAGGCCTGAGTTGCCGCCGTCGTTGATTTTGATTTCGGCTCGGTAACGGAAATTCGTGTACGGCCCTTTCGTGCAGACCAGCATCGATGGAGGTCCGGACCCGTTAATCGCACCGTCTTTCACGTCCCATACGCTCTCCTGGTTTCCGACTTTTTCCCATCCGTTCAGCGTCGTGCCATCGAATAATGATATCCACCCGTCTTCTTCGGCGTGGACAGCTGTGCCCAACGACAGAGCCAGGGACGCGGCGACACAGAGAACGAGACGAGAAACTGTCATTGGCGAAATCCTGAGTTGTTTCGTGATAAGGAGGAGGTGCCTGCATTTAAAAGCTGAAGGCAATGCAGGCAAGCTGCCTGCACTTCATTAATGTGGCGACCGAGTTAGGAGGCTGCCGCGTGCGTCTGCGCACATTGTTCAGTATGCGCAATGTCATGCAAGTCGCGTTGCGGGAAATTCGGCATCGTAGCCGATACACCCGAGCATTGGCGTCAGTCAGCCAGCTCGAGTTCGCGTTTTCGGGCGTCCGCAAACGGTTGCAGATAGTCCCACCCTCGCGCTGCCGACTCCTGCAGGTGCTCGACGCAGTGGGGGGGGGGAGTAATTCTGCCGGCACGTGAACCAAAGTTCCGTTTCGATGCGATATGGACCATGTGTCCGGTGTCACCTGACGCCGCCGCTAACTATGGGAAAACGACTAGAATCAGCCACGGCAACCAAGGTGCCGACACGTACCCCGTGCCATTGCGTGCGGCATAGAAGCGTTGATGACACGCCTTGCATCGCACGCCGATGCCAGCAAAATCGCGGAGTTTTGGATCATCACAATGAGGGCAATTCACGTTACGACTCGATTGGCGTGATCAACAGGTACGCCCAACGGGAAGTTTGGCCGACGCCGCCTCAAGGCGAAGCGAATGACGTCGGCCGACGCCTTGATTTTCTAATGGAACGTCACGAGAATCAAGTGCGAAGGCGTTTGCAGCATGGATGCTGCGACTCTGCGGCCAAGCCTTGTTGAACGCCTGCGTTATCGGTCAGTCGAATGGTCAGTCGAATGGTCAGGAGAACGCGAACCATGTGCCACAGCTATTATGACGACGTCATCCTGTACCATGCGATAGATGATGCGAAATGGAAATCGTCTGAAGAGAAAATACCTGTGTCGAACGTCACACTTGGGAAAACGTTCCAGATCTTCAGCGATTTGGGTCAATGCCCGATCAAATTCGGCATCAAAGTCGTTCGCGACATCGACACTGCGTTTGGCGTATCAATTCAGGGCTTCCGTGTAATCAACTTCAGCGGCTGAGCAGACGATGACGTCAGTCATCAAGCCCTGCTTTCTTTCGGGCACGCTCACGAACCTCTGTCCAGGTCGCACCGGACATCTCGCCAGCATCATACGCGCCGCTACGTCGGTTGGCCTCGGCGATCCATTTGGCGTCCGGCGGTACCCAGTCAGTGGGCGCAAGCTTATCCCAGAGTGCGCCAATCAGCTGAGCACGATCGGAAGGCGGAAGAGATTGAGCTGCGGTTAGGATTTCGTTCATCGTGGCCATGGGGCAATTGTACCATCTAGTTCGCCCAACAAAGTAATGTCTGACAAATTGTCCCAGAATGGGGTTCCTGGCGATATGTGAAATTGCAGGGTATGTGAACCGGAGTCGGGCTGCAATTCAAGAATATGGTGATATCGTTAAATATGTGCCCTGGAGGTGTTTAAATATATCCCTGCAGGTAGGATTCAGGGCCAGGGGCGGGGGATTGTTGAAGTCCGGGTTTTCTTCCGGAGTGGCACACCATGCGTCCTGAGAATGGTCAACGAAGTCATGATCACTTTGTGCAAACGTACAATGACGGAAGTCTGTACCGTACGCCGGCCGGGCGGCGTGCTCCGCGGGCTGCGGTTGAGGATTATGCGGCGACGGCTCATTCCGTTGTCACCGGAAAATCAGATACAGAAAAATTTCTGCGCGTGAGTCATCGCGAGCTGAAGATTCGCTTTTTCACTCAGAGCACCATCAAGGACTATATGGGAGCCGTGCGTCGGTTTCTGAATTGGTTCGGCCGACTGCCTCATCAGGCGACTCGTGAAGATGTCCGAGAGTATCTTGAAGTGATGGTCGACGACGGAGCATCGTTGTCCCATGTCGGTGGGGCGTCTGCGTGTCGAGTTAGGCGTCCTGGCCGCAGTCGACGGTGGTTCGCGAACGGCTGATGCAGCTGTTGTGGTGCTCAACGGGTCTGCGTCTGTCCGACTGGACGGGATTCGGCTGTTTGAGTCTCGCCCCGGGGGGATTGCCATGGAGCTTCCGCCGGAAGACGAGTGGCGTGAGCGATTGCAGCAGTTGACCGACGAACAGCGGGAACGGATTAATTCGCCAGAATTCTGTGAACACCTCCGCGCGGTGCTGGGGCGGAAGTTTCTGGCGTGCGACGGGGCGTAGAAAAAGGGTCGGGAACCAATAGCCGGAACGGCCCTGTGGGGGCTTCGCACTATTGGTTTCCGACCCCTGTGGGCACTTTGGGGCACTGGACGACTGGAATTAGTTCCAGAATTTTTCGCCGTGCCAGTTGATTGGCGGGTTGGTTTCAATCTCAACGTCACCGTGCACTTTGGTCTGGCAGGCCAGCCGCACGTCCTTTTCAGGATTGCTGAGCAGTTTCAGGCCAAGCAATGGATTGATCCACTTGTTGAGTCGTTCCATGATTCCTTTAGGACTGCAGTTTTCTGCGCCGTCCTTGACGACAACATTGCAACTGCAGCAGGTTCCCATGCCCATGCAGTTCAGGACTTTGTGCGGACCGGCATACAGCTGGACGCCGTTTCTGCGAGCCACCGAGCGGATGTTGTCGCCTTCCTGGGCGTCCGCGGAGACCTTTTCGTTCACGAATTTGATTGTTGGCATGTTCGCTGCACCGGTTGAATGGGCCTGTCAGATGTGTTCTTCAGTCAAATATTAGCCTCGCTCGCCAACGTTTTCCAGACCCGTTGGTTCGTCCCCGTCAGTGAGAACCGGTGGCCTTGCCGCAGACAAAATCGGGCAAATGGCGGATCTGCGGGCATGAGCAAAACGTAGTCAGGACCGAACGGAGCGCTGTTCCGGCCACGTCGGTGAAGCTCTCCGAGCCGGCGGATGCCGGAGCTGCGTCGCTACGCTCCTTGATTCGGCCTGCGACTACCCCGTCGTTTGAGATTATGTCATTTCGCTGGCTTCCAGGACGGCCTTCTGTACCGCCAGGTCGTGTGCGGTGTTGTATTCGGGGGCCTCCTGTCCTCGGATCACGCGGGCCAAGTGCTGGAAGTCTCCGTCATATCGTCCGGCAGAAGGGGGCAATTTGATCTCGTGAGTGCCCCGTTTGTATTCGGCAGTGTCCGATTCGAGTGTCAGTTGCAGGCGGTAGGGTTCCAGCGGCTGAATGCTGATGGTTCCTTTGGTCCCGCAGACGTGAAACTGTCGGCGGCGAAAGCCTTCGACTTCTGCAACAGAGCTGCGGACGGTGGCCGTCGCTGTGGGATACTCGAACACCGCTAGGCAGTTGTCCATCAGGTCGTCGTGGTCCGGGCGAGTGTTCCGGTTGAACGCGTTGACTTTGGTCGGCGGACCAAGAACGGTGACGACGGCATCTATGAGGTGGCACCCCAGTTCAAACAGCGAGCCTCCCTTGTACCTGGCAAGCTGCACGCGTGTGGCATCGTTGACCTTCTTGCTCATTTCACAGTGCAGCAGAAACACGTCACCCAGCCAGCCGGAACGAACCGCGTGAAACAGAAACCGGAAGGCGGCATTGCTGCGGAACATGTAGCCCATCTGGATGACCAGGTCCTGAGCATCAGCCGCGGCGCAGATTTTCCGGAAGTGAGGCAGTGAGGTACCGGCAGGCTTATCCAGATGGATATGCTTGCCGGCGGCGATGCAGCGTTCGGCGACGGGCAGCAGATCGTCGATTTTGGTTTCCACGGCAACGGCCTTCAGCCCCGGAGTATTCAGCAGCTGTTGTTCCGACATCCAGTTCAGGCCGGCGTACGTTTTTGATTCTGCGACCCGTTTGCGCTGGGAGTCGTCAGGTTCGACAACGCCGACGACTTCGAACAGATCGGGAAACTTGCGAAAGGTCGCCATCTTGCCCGATGCATGAGCGTGCCTTGTGCCGATCTGGCCGACCTTGATTCTTTGGGCGGGAGTAGTGATTGCTGACGCTTCAGAAGCCGCGGCCAATACTGCGGTCGCAGACGATGCCAGAAACGTGCGTCGATCGGTTGAGTTCATGTTGGTTGCCAATTTGAATCTGGATTGAAAAACGGGACAGCCTGGTATTCATCGTTCTGTCGGTACGACGCGATTGGTCTTTGATGCCTCCAGCATCGCCGTGACCGCAGCGACTCCGGCCATGCCGTCAATCGCTGTACCTTCGCCACCAGTCGCACCGCGGATACTGTTGACGAAGCCCTGCATCTGGTCGCAGTAAGCCTGCATGCGGCTGAGTGCGAACGCTGACGCGGAATCATCGTGTCCAACGGCCGGCTGTTCGTAAACGGTGGACATGCCGCTGGCATTGCCCAGTTGCAGCTGGCCATAAGGATCAAGATCGATAATGCCGTCATCACCCATAATACGGAATCGGAAGGCTTCACCCGTAAAGCCAGGTTCCGGCAGCACGCTGGACGACCAGAATGTGGACATGGTTCCGTCGTCAAACGTCAGCAGAGTCATGGTCGTGTTTTCGTTTGGGTTTTCTTCACGAAAGGTGCCGGACTGAGCCGCGACGGAAACGACCTCACTGTCCAGCCACCAGCGGCAAAGGTCTATGTTGTGGGGGGCGCTGTTCATCAGGTGAGCCACACTTCGCGGGTCGGTCCACCACCCCCAGTTGCCACCGAAGCCAGCGTCCTGCCGCATGGTCGTGATGTCGAACAGCGCCGACATCTGAATACACCGTACTTTTCCAATGGTGCCCTCCTTGATCAGCTGGCGAGTTCGATAGTTGGATTTGCGAAACCGTTGGTGATAGCCGACCGACAGCACCAGTCCTCCGCTGGCGCAGGCCTGGGACATGCGTTCTGCGTCGGCGACCGAAGTCGCCATCGGCTTTTCGACCAGCACGTGTTTGCCAGCAGCGGCTGCCGCGAGTGTTTCATCGCAATGCACCCAGTGCGGCGTCGCGATCACTATGGCGTCGATGTCACTTCGCTGCACCAGAGACTGCACGTCCGGTTCGACGTCAATGTCGTAATCGGCGGCCAGTTTGGCGGCTCGACTTCCTCCGGTGACGGCGACAGGTTGTGTGGATTCGAGCTTGTGAGCTGCATCCACATGGGTGCGTCCCATGAATCCGGATCCCGTGACTCCGATTCTCAGCGGTTCCGGCATTATCGTTTCCTTTGTTGCTGTCACTGTTCTGTGAAGCCGAAGTTCGTCAGACTACGGTGCAGTACGCTAAGTTGTGGCTGCGACGGACGCGAGCGAACGTGCCAAAGAAGCCCCGGAGTTTCACTCGTACCTCGCTCCAACCCCGGCCACACCACCCAATCATGAGTTGCTGCACCCCAATTGAAAGACAGCGGCAGATATGAAGAAAATTGCTTACGCGGCAGCCGGTATCGTGCTGATTGCGGCGCAGAATTGCAACGCAGACGAAGGTCTTGCTGCCGGTGTGGAGGCGCCGGGCCGGCAGGGACTGGCCTCGATCGACTGGATTATTGTTGTTCTGTATGCCATCGGTACGATCACTTTGGGCTGGTATTACAGCCGCAGGCAGAATTCAACAAGGGAGTATTTTGTCGGCTCCGGGAACATGAATCCGTGGCTGATCGGCGTCTCTCTGTTCGCGACTTTGCTGAGCACTATCTCGTACCTGTCGATGCCGGGCGAAACACTGGGCAAGGGGCCGATGTACATGCTTAGCATGTTGGCATTGCCGGCCGTGTTTGCAGTCGTTGGGTTCGTGTTGCTGCCGGTTTATATGAAGCAGCGAGTGACCAGCGCTTACGAATTGCTGGAAGAACGTCTTGGCCCGAACATCCGACTTCTTGGCGCATGGTTGTTCATTTCTCTGCGCCTGGTCTGGATGTCGCTGTTGATTTATCTGACGGCCAAAGCGATGACGATCATGCTGGGGGTCGGTGAAGACATGATCCCGGTGATCGCGTTAGTCACAGGATTCGTGGCGGTTATCTATACGTCGTTAGGCGGTCTGCGGGCGGTTGTGATTACAGACTTCGTACAGACGGTTCTGCTGTTCGGTGGAGCTCTGCTGGTGCTGGCGACGATCTCATGGAATCTTGGTGGGGTTGGTTGGATTCCGACCGAATGGAATCCGGCGTGGGATACTCAGCCTGTTTTCAGCACTGACTTTTCTGTCCGGGTGACGCTGGTTGGGTCGCTGTTGAATTACTTTGTCTGGTATGTCTGCACAGCGGGCGGTGATCAGACATCTGTACAGCGATTCATGGCGACCAAAGATGCTGCCGCTGCGCGGCGAGCTTTGGCGACTCAGCTGACAGTTTCGGTCGTTGTGGCGTTTACGCTGGGCTTCGTGGGTTTTGCATTGCTGGCATACTTTGAAGCAAATCCGAACCTGCTGCCGGCAGACATTTCGTTAAAGGACAACGCTGACAGAATTTTTCCTCACTTCATTGCTTTTCATCTGCCTCCGGGGGTCTCCGGACTGGTTGTCGCAGCGATGTTTGCGGCGGCGATGTCGAGTATTGATTCGGGGGTGAATTCCATCACTGCTGTGGTCATGACGGACATTTTGAAACGCAACGCACCCTCAGGAGCGGCCGTTTCTCCCGCGAATGGAGAGGCTGGCGATACATCACCGTACGCCGCCCCAGCGGTTGCGAATAATGAAGATCAGGCCGCGCAGCATATGGCCACGGCCAGATGGCTGGCGTTTGGAATTGGTGCCGTGGTGGTGGTGGCCAGTTCCGGAATGGGAGCGATCCCCGGTAACATTACGGCCGTCACGACCAAGACCGCCAACCTGTTGACGACTCCGATCTTTGGGCTGTTCTTCTTCGCGCTGTTTGTTCCGTTTGCCAGTCCGAAAGGTGTTGCTGTGGGGGCAGTGTGTGGTACGGCGACAGCCGTGTTGATTGCGTTTTCCGGACCGATCTTCGGTTTCGTTCCGGGCAGTAAAGAACTGGATCCGATCAGCTTTCAATGGATCGCTCCGGCTGCTATCACTGTCAACATTATCACAGGTTGTATTGCCAGCCTTGTGCTTCCTCGAGAGAATGACGGGCTTTCGGCTTCGAAATCGACCGTCGCTTAAACTGCGTTTTCAAAACCCCATCCTTCCTTTTCTGCAGCAACAGGCTTCCTTCCGCATGAGACAAAGTAAGACACTGGCACGATTCCGGAACAATGAAACGGTGCGCATGTGTGCGCTGGGTCATTTCGTCCCGGGCTTTATTAAACACGCCGCTTACAACGGCTTCGACTGCATCTGGCTGGATCTGGAACATCGCAACTTTACGGAACGCGACGTTCAGACATTGCTGGCTCATTCACACCTGCATGATATTGACATCATGCTGCGTGCCCCGACTCTGGAGAAAACACGTCTGTATCGCTATCTGGAAGACGGTGCTGCGGGCCTGATGATACCTCACGTGAACACCGCCGAGAAAGCTCGAATGCTGGTTGATGCTGTCAAGTATCCACCGTTGGGTGATCGTGGCCTGGATGGGGCCGGCCTGGACGCTGACTATATGGTCGACGGCATGGAGGGCGTGGCGGACTACTTGAGCAAGGTCAACGACGAGACGTTTCTGGTCGTGCAGGTCGAGACTCCGGAAGCGGTGGACAACGTCGACGAGATCGCGGCGGTGGAAGGTGTTTCTGCAGTATTCGTGGGGCCTGGTGACCTTGGCCTGCGGCTCAAACATCAGGATGGCGACATGACTCTGGAAGGCGCCTTCGAAACCGTCGCCACCGCGTGCAAACGTCACGGCACGGCCTGGGGCACTCCCGTGGGAACCGTCGAAGATCTTGTGAAACGACAGGCGCAGGGCGGACAGCTGTTGGCTCATGGTGGCGACTTTGGCGCGATGATGAACATGCTGAAATCGTGCGGCGAAAACTTCACCAGCAATCCTCGCGGAGCGGCCTCGTGAAACTCAGTGGGAAGATCGCGCTGGTCACGGGGGCTGGTCGAGGGATAGGGCGAGGTTGTGCTCTGGAACTGGCTAAAGCCGGAGCGGACGTCGTGCTGAATGACCGTCCGGGTGGCGAAGATGTTTCGAACGTCATCGCCGAAATTGAGGCACTCGGAAGACAATGTCATGTTGTCGAATCGGATGTGTTTTCTCGCAGTGGATGTGAGCAGCTGGTGGAACAGACGCTTTCGCTGGTTCCGCGAATCGACATTCTGATCAGCAATCCGGCATTCAGCCGTCGTTGCGCTTTTCTGGATTGTTCACCTGAGCTGTTCGAAAAAACGATTGGCGGCACGTTGGTCAGTGGCTTTCACTTAAGCCAGTTGGTGGCGCGACATATGGTGGCCAGCAATGTCGCCGGCAGGATCGTGTTTATTTCGAGCGTGCAGGCGGAAATGCCGATTGCTCTGTGTGCTGCCTATGGGGCTGCCAAGGCGGGGTTGAACCACATGGGCCGTTCGATTGCAGTGGAGCTGGCGCCTCATCGCATCAACGTCAACGTGATTGAACCGGGCTGGACTGACACGCCCGGCGAACATGCGACGTTTGGCAGCGACCGCGTCGCCGAAGCCGGACGACAGCTGCCTTTGGGGCGTATGGGGACACCGGAAGACATTGGGCGAGCAGCGACGTTTCTGGCATCACCCGATGCGGACTACATCACCGGAACGGTTCTGGCTGTCGACGGATTGTTCCGCTACAAGGACTGCATGGTCCAGCATCTGGATCCCGTACAGGACGCTGACTAATGGCAGTGGCACTGCGACAGTATGAATTCGGGGCGGGCGGTCCTCACCTGTTGATCACGGGGGGCGTTCATGGTGATGAGTTTGAGCCAATGCAGGCCATTCGGCGACTGATTGATGTTTTCAACAATCGGCCCGACGGTCTGAGCGGTCGCCTGACACTGGTGCCGTGCGTCAATGAATCAGCATTCCTGCGAGGACACCGCTGTGGGGATGATGGGCTGGATCTGGCTCGTACCTGTCCGGGCGATCCAGACGGCAGTGTCACGGAGCAGACGGCCTGGGCCTTATCGGATCTGATCCGCAGCGCTGATTACTACATCGACCTGCATACTGGTGGAACGGAATTCTCGCTGTATCCGCTTTCCGGGTACGTGCTGCATACGGACGAGAAGGTACTTGAACAGCAGCGGGGCATGGCACAGGCATTTAATCTACCGGTAATCTGGGGGACGGCTGCCAACCTTGAGGGGCGTTCTCTGTCCGTCGCCCGGGATGCGAACGTGCCTGCAATTTACTGCGAGTATTTTGGTTCGGCGAATTGTTCGCTCGACGGCGTGGATGCGTACGTGGAAGGGTGTATGAATGTGCTGGCCAATCTGGGTATGATTGGACGTCGCGTCACGGAATCGAAAGTTCAGCATGTCGTTGAGGATGTTCGTCCAGGTTCCGGGCATCTTCAGGTTTGTAATCCGTCGCCGGTAACCGGGTATTTCGAGCCTGCAGTCGACCTTGGGCAGCGTGTTGCGCTCGGGCAGCCGTTGGGGACGGTTTACGACCTGCAGAGCGAGCGGCCCCATTCCGTTTCCGCCGAACACGATGGGATGGTTTTGATGCTGCGAACTTTTCCAAGAGTTCGGCAGGGCGAAACGGTGGGTGTCGTATTGAGTTGCGAGAATGATAGAGCCGCTGACGCCGCGGGAGACTGACAACGATGGATATGACCAAGACTCACGTCGCTCATGACTTGGTTCACGACAGTCCATTGTTGTCGTGCCGCTTCGACCCGTCCGGCAAGTTTGTTTTTGTTGGCGCTCAGGATTATTCGGTCTGGCGGTTTGAGATCTCTTCGGGGACAAAAACAGAGTTGGCGGCGGAAAGCTGGGTGCGGGCTCTGGCGTTTAGCGGCGACGGACAGACGCTTGTAACCGCGGGGTATGACGGGCGGCTGATGTGGTGGCCGGTGAATGCCGAACAGCC
>JAQWLN010000251.1 GCA_029247265.1 Fuerstiella sp. | reverse complement strand
GCGTAACCTGCAGGCCACTGAAAACTGCGCGGCGACACCGTTCAGCATCGCCACAGTTGCACGAAAGCCGTCTGCGTATTCGATCAGATAAAACACCGCCGTGGCCGAACTGAGCCGGTCCCTGAGATTTTCCGGCGACCCGTCAAACGTCGCCAGTGCTGAAGCCAGCAACTGACGATTCCACTTGCCCTCTTTCTCTGCCTGCCATATCTGTTCACCTGTCAGAGCCGAGACCGCGACGACTCCGGTTTCGCCTCCCCGACGTCGTTCCACGATGGACTGCAGTGCCTCGATCGCGTGAAAACCGTACGCTTCGGCTCCACCGTAACCCACGGCCATAGCGTCTTCGATTTCGCTATCGATGGGAAATTCGCTGGCCGGGTATCGCCAGGCAACGGGCAGTGACGAACCGGCCATAAATGGAATTCCGCGACCGGCGGCCGTGTCATACATGTGTTTGGCATCCGGCCAGTTCCAGGACAGATGTTTGTCATTAAAAATCGGCACAAACTCACCGCAACGTTCCATTGCCGCGACGATCCGGTCGAAGAACTGCCGCCGGGGATACATTTTCTGTTTCGTGTCGTTGTCCGGATAATCACCGTGTTCACCGATGCTCAGCACCCCGGCGACCGGCACGCTGCCCCGCCCCAGCGTCACTGCCTCATCAATTGTCTTTGCAATTCGAAAACCGTGTTTCTTTGCCAGGTCGCGGCTGAGATCCTTTGCGTGCACCTGGTCGGTATACAGCGACACCAGTTCCAGATCGGGACCGGCGCCACCCGTCTGCCGCCAGCCTTCCAGAATTTTCCCGACGATTACATCAGCATGTGAATTCGAAAAATACGTGCTGACAACGGCCGCGACCGGCAACTTCTTCCTGCGCCCGACCGCCCGTAATACCGCCGGACCGGGCAGCATTGCCAAACTGCCAAGACCAAGTGTGTGCAGTACCTGTCGGCGAGTTGTGGTCATGTCATCCCAATCGAACTCGAACAGCGGCGTCGTAACCGGCGTTCTATGTAATCACCGTTCACGGCTTCGAAAAACAGTACATCGCTTCATCGGTTCGCAGGTAGATGCGTCCGTCCTGGACAGCCGGCGTTGCCAGAACTCGTTCACCCAAATCATGTGAGGACAGAATGGACCAGTCACGATCAGCCGTCAGCACTGTGATCACGCCACGTTCGCTGATTAAGTAAACCTTGCCGTCACCAGCGACCAGCGACGCGTAATAGTTACCCGGCCCTCGGGCACGCCCCTGCTTGATTAATTCGCCGGTCGCTGCGTCCAGCGTCGTGATAATCCCGCTGTCCTTGACCATATACATGACGCCGCGATAAACAACAGAACTGGGAACTGTCGGCAGCCCTCGCCGATATGTCCATGCGACGTTGGATTCGGTGATATCACCTGTTCCCCCCGGCCGTACGGCGGTTGCCGCATTTTGGGCCAGCTCAAACACACGCCCGTGTTTGCCCCATTCCAACCGGCTGAGCTTTTCATCCTGATCAAGGTCGATACGAAAGAACCGTTGCAGCACGGGACCTTCCGACAACTCCGATTTTGCGATCAAACCGTCTTGATTGTTGTCATAGGTCGTCAATGCCTCGTCATAAGGCTGCATCGCAATCCGGCTTGATGGGTCGCCCCCCGGAGTCCATGTGGCGATGTAGACGAGGCCTTCTGCATAGACGGGAGTTGGGTCAACAATGCGCGACAAACCGTTAACCCACCATTTCAGTGTGCCGGTCTTAATATCATACGCCACAAGCTTCAATGCCCCGGCGACCACGAGTGACCGATCATCCGCCGTCTCCACGAGAATCGGCGATGAATAACTTCGAGTGAATCCATCACGTGGGATTTGCCACCGCGTTTTCCCCGTCAGTTTGTCGAATGCCATCAGGACGCAATCGACATCGTGATCCTGATTCAGGATCAACAGATCGTCCACCAGTATCGGTGAGCTACTGGCTCCAAATTCGTCCTGGAACGGACCAAGTTGCCGTTTCCATAACAACTGTCCGTCAATGTCGTGGCAGAGCAATCCGTAGCTGCCGAAGAACGAATAGACACGTTTGCCATCGCATGCGGGAGTACACGATGCGGGACTTCCAACCTGGTGTACCTCTTCGATTCGTTCGGCCGGCACCACCCTGGTCCATAATGTGGCACCCGTAGCGCGATTGAGCGCGACCGTCGCCAATTCACGGGACTCTTTATCAAACGTCGTGACAAAGATACGATCGCCATGCACACACGGGGATGAAATGCCGGAATTCAACGGCACTCGCCACACAAGATTTGATTCCACGCCAAAGTCTGCCGTCAGTGTGGACGAGTCCGCAGCGATTCCGTTGTCGTGCCGGAAATATGTGACGTCGTCAGCTACCAGCAATGTTCCGCAACAGCCGAGTATCACGATCACACCAGCAACAGAAAATCTGAAGCGAACCATAGTGAATAATCCCATCCTCTGTGTTTTTCGGTCATCCGGTAACAGCACCGCCTACGATTAAGAATTGGCCGCGCACTTTGCCCGCATTAGCTCCAGCAGGGACTTCTGTGGACTTACAAATTTTTCAACACCTTCCTCCATGAGAACCTGCTGCATCTTCGCGAAGTCAACATGCTGATCCATCTCCTGCTGCACTTCTGCTGATGCCGGAACAGCGACGCGTCGCTCGAAGGTCTGATTGCTTTCGGCAATGGCCTGATTGGTTGCGGGGGGATTTGTTTGAATATCAGAGCCCGCCAGTGCTGCCACGTACTTCCACGCAGCATCTTCCGGATTTTTTGTCCCCGTGCTGGCGAAGATAATCTCCTGCTGCAACGGCAGATTTTTGTCGGCCCAGAAATCGAGATTTTTCTGCCAGATTCTCTGAGCATTCACGATTCCCACCTGGCCCGCAGTCGCCGGGCTGAGTTCAGGAACGTGCTGAGCTGTGTACACATCAACGCGCGACACAAAGATGCTGTAGACACTCTTGAAACCGTTCAGCGACTCGCGGCGCTGGGCTCCGCGCCAAATTGCGTCACGTGCCTGCACATACTGTTGCTCTGTGAAAATCAGCGTCACATTCAGGGTGACACCGGCGGCACACAGTTCTTCAAGGGAATCAAGCCCGGCTGGAGTCGCCGGGACCTTCACCATCCGGTTCCTGTGACCTTGTGACCATTCTTTGCCGAGTTCAATGTAGCGTTCTACTCGTTGGCCGTGTGTCAGTTTCTGATCCTCGAGCAGCGGATCGAGTTCAAAGCTCACATAGCCGTCGTTTCCGGAAGTGGCCTCCCAAACCGACAGGAACTCCTGTTGCGCACTGCGCACCAGACGATCCGTCAGGGCCCACGCAATTTCATCGGCTGACAGACCTTCGGCAATCAGCTCGTCGATGACGTCATCAAACCGGCCGGTTTTCAGAAGATTGGCGATAATGATCGGATTGGACGTAGCTCCCGTCGCTCCAAGCTGTTTGTTCTCAGTAATCAGATCCGGATCGATCGAATCCAGCCAGAGTTTTGTTCCGGAATCGATCAGGGAATAAAGAGCAGATGACATTGAGCGACGTCCATTCGTTGAGTGCAGTTTGGCAATACCCGGTAGAAACAGTGCTGTGGAAAAGGTATGAAAACTCCGGTCATTGTGCCATCAACAGTCACAAAGTCAGATTTCTTCAGAACAACATGGGCCGGTGACATCATTCGCGGCTTGAAATTATGGAGCAGCGAATTCCCCTTATGTCTTCGCTGCAGTCCGCCGAGCGTGAATTCCCGGGTGGTCGCAGAGCTGACGCACGTCGATCGGGTCCTGAACAGCCTGTCTCTGCTGATGAGGCTCTTCCAGTCTGAGCGTGCTTCATCGAAGCGCGGACGAAATTTCAAAACCGCTTACGACAAGCACGAAACGCAGGCGAGTAAATCAAACTCGCGAAGGACGATTGCGGAAACTCACTTGCTGGCACTGCGTGCTGGTATTGAAAATACTTCCAGAGCGAATTTCACCGACACACGGCGACATCCGTCGCCATTCAACTACCGTACGGATCGCTGAAGCCGCCACACACCAGCGCGATACGCACTTAATCGAACAGGTAGCTAACCGATTCATTTCTGTGCACACGACGGATCGCTTCGCCAAGCAGCGGTGCAACGCTGACGGTTGTGAGATTCTGCAGCTTTGGATTTGACGCATGAGGACAAGTGTTTGCCACCACGATTCCGTCAATGTCGGACTCGTTCAATCGTTCAACTGCCGGTCCGCAGAAGACGCCGTGTGTGGCACTGACGTAAACGCGACGAGCACCATGTTCACGTGCAACCTTTACAGCACCGCATATGGAACCTGCTGTCGTAATCATGTCGTCAAATATCAGAGCTGTCTTGCCCTCGATCGGACCACCAATCAGATTTGCCTGTTTCGTCTCCAGGGCGTTCGCCCGACGCTTGTCAACAATCGCCAGAGAACCACCGAGGTTCTCCTGATGATGCAGGCTGCGTTTGATGCTTCCTTCGTCAGGACTCACAATAACCAGTTCGCTTTGCGGTATGGCCAGTGACTTGAAATGAATATCCAGAATCGGCGCGGCGTACAGATGGTCCACCGGCACGTCAAAGAAACCCTGGATCTGAGCAGCATGCAGATCCATCGTCAGAACGCGATGGGCACCCGCCTGCACAATCAGATTCGCCACCAGCTTGGATGTAATCGGTACTCGCCCGGAATCTTTGCGATCCTGGCGCGCGTAGCCAAAGTACGGAATCACGGCCGTGATTCTTGCAGCACTGGCCCTGCGACATGCGTCAATCAGAATCAGCAGCTCCATCAGGTTGTCATTTACCGGAGGCGACGTTGCCTGACAGATAAAGACGTCGCAGCCGCGAATATTCTGATTCAGCTTGACGCTGATTTCGCCGTCCGGAAAATCGGACACGTCCACGTGCCCCAATCCGATTCCAAGATATTCGGCGATCTCCAAAGCGAGCGCTGGATTCCCTCGTCCGCTGAGTATCGTCAGGCGTTCATACATTTTTGAAAAACGCTTTCCAGTTGAAAAACGCTCAAGCGTTCCTGCGACAGACCCATTAGTCCGTACGTCTCAAATCATGGGCGCGACGTTGAACCCGAAAGGCCCGCCATATCACCGCTGAACTCCATTCGAGAACAGCACGTCTTCAGCAAGGAAATTGGCTATCGTTGCTGCCGCCCAATGCTGACGTACATCACCACCAGAGTCAATCCACGCAAGCGGCGAGGCATGGATAATATCAGGACTTTGGGAGCGAAGGATGTGGGGCGGTGGTGCACAGATCGATGGGAGTGGCAGTGATCTGTCCGGCAAACAGCCGGGTCACATCACATTCACCGCTTTTCCCGCGGGCCCGAAAGTCGCCCGTATATTCCATGATGGTGACATTATCGTCGGTGGAGTGGGGCAGGGCCCGAAATCCAATGTCGTGCGACAGAATCCCCTGTGGGGCGAAGGTGACGTCGTCCGGGTGGTGATCGTCGTCAATGGCAGGGAAATTGACGTTCCAGAAACAGCCGGTTTTCAGACTGTGTTCCTGGGAAATCAGCTTCGCAACGACCGCGGTCACGTGTCTGGCAAGATTCTGCCAGTTAATCGAAATACCTGGCTGCAGGTATCTCGAAACAGCCAGAGCGGGCACACCCAGGATCGCGGATTCACGAGCAGCTGCCGCGGTGCCGGAATAAAACAGGTCGACTCCCAGGTTGGCTCCGGTATTAATGCCCGCAACGACGAAATCCGGTCGTTCATTTCCTAGTGCACATAGTCCAACGCGAACGCAGTCAGCGGGAGACGAATCGACAATTTCAATCTCTCCGAAGGGAGTCACACTGCGCCGTTCCACTCGGATTGGCGAGTGCGTATTAACGGCATGCCCCTTTGCGCTGTGACACACTGCTGGAGCGACGACTCTGACTTCGCCCAGGGGAACAAGCGCGTCGTGAAGCGCTGCGAGACCCGGACCGTCGAAGCCATCGTCGTTGGTAATCAGGAAATTCATCAGAGGACTTATCCAGCAGCAGCCTGCGTCACCAGCAGCTGCGGACGCAGTTGTTCCTTGCGTGCATCGACAACGGCCTTTGCCTTACCCAGCTCCGCTTCCGCGGCCTGAAGTGTTGCTTTTGCAGCCGTTGCCTGTTGTACGATCGCCGCCGCTTCAGCCGTCAGTTTTTTCATCATTTCCTGACCGGCTGCCATTTCCTTTTGGGTAGAGGCGATCGTCACGTTGACGGCTGCCAACGCCGCTTTCGCATCCTGGGTCTGTTTTGCGACCGTTGTCAGTTTCGTCTTCAGGGCAGCCAGTGCCGCGACTCGAGCCGCAGCCGCTTTCTCCAGCGAAGCGGCAGAATTCTTGATTTCTGCATCAGCGGGCAGTATTGCTGACGCCGCCTTAACCTGAGCCACTGCTGCCTGCAGCATTGGAATGGCCTTTTCGTTCGTAGCAACCTGACCATTCACCGCCACCTGTTCCTTATCGTAGGCCGTAACGGACGCAGTCAACTCGGCCATCTTCTTCTGCGAATCTGTCAACAGCTGAGTTTTTGCCTGCACGAGTTGTTGAGTCGTCGCGATCTGCTGATTCTTTTCATTCAGCACCGCATCAGCTTCAAGTGAGGCCAACTGAACAGTTTCCATCTCTGTTTGCTTCTGACGCAGAACCTTCAATTCATCCCGCAACGCCAAGTATTGCTTCCAACGAGCGACATCGGCAACCGCCTTGTTAGCAGCGGCCTGTGCCCCGTTTACCTGCGTCTGCGCCGCGGCCAGCTTTTCATCGAATGGTTTCAGAGCGGCGACCTGGTTGTCCATGTTCGCCTTCTGAGCAGCAACCTGTTTCCCGTCTGCAACGACCTGCGTTTTCGTAGCAGCGATTGCTTGAGTGTATTTTGCAACCTCTGCCACGATCACCTTGACTGCTGCATCTGTTTGCTGCATCTCTTTAGTGCGTAAAGCAACCTGAGTTTTCAACTGTTCGACAACCTTCTTTAGTTCGGCATCATCCTTCATCAGGTCAGACGCCATACCTGCTTTCGCGACGGCGGCCGTAATTTCAGGAACAGCCTTTTGCAGAGCAGTCAGTTTCGTCTGCGTTTCTGTCTGTTTTTTTTGACTGGCAACCAGCTGCCCTTCCTGAGTCTTCAGAGCCGCCTGCCGATCGGCAAGAGTCTTCTGACTGGCGGCATAAGCGACTTTCGCCGCTTCGATTTTCTGAACCTGTCCGTTCTTTGCTGCGGTCGCCGCATCAAAGACTTTACGTACTTCGGCTAACTTCTGGTTGACCGGGGCGACTTGTGCCTCGGCCTGCTGCACTCGAGCCACCAGCATTGGTGGATTCGTCGTAAGATTACCCAGACGAGCACCGTCAGCGGCATTCCAGACGCGGACCTCCCCACCCCAGTCGCCCGCGATCACTCGATTCGTTTCGTCACAGTGCGACACCTGAAGTGCCAGATCGGCGAAGGCTTCGAAAGCCAGCAGCTGCTTTCCATTCTGATCCCAGAGCTTTGTCACTTTGTCACGACCACATGACACGACACGACCATCTCGGCAGAATTCCATTGAGACTGTACCGTTACCGTCCACTGTAAGTCTGCCGTTGCCGTGCGCGTTCCACGACTTGATGTTGCCGCCGTTTTCCATTTCCCACAGTTTGATGCTGGAATCACCACTGGCCGAGGCCAGCACATTGCTGTCGATGCGCCATGAAACGGCATTGACCGCTCCTTTATGGCCATTGAGCGTCAGATATTCACGTCCGGTATACGACTCCCAGACGTGCAGTCCGCCGGCTCGGTCAGACGTGGCCAGCAGCACGCTGTCAGGGCTGAATTCGAGCGAATAGATCCAGTCCGTGTGCTTGACGATTTCGTACGCCAGTTCGCCGGTCGCCGTGCTATAGACTCGAACGACTTTGCCTGGACCACCGACGGCCACTAATGACTGATCAGCACTGATATCGGCGGCAAGAACTTCATCAAGTTCGTCTCCCACCTCCATGACGCGTTCACCGGTTTTGATGTCCCAGACCACTGCCAGTCCCTTTGAGGCTCCACGCCCGCCTCCGGCCAGCAGCAGAGCTCCGTTACGGCTGAACTTGAGTACCCGCGCCTGACCTTCCGGAAACGGCAGCACACCCATTGGTTGCAGAGTTTCACTGCTGTACAGGACGACCTGTTTCTGACCGGCGACGGCCACCAGTTTCGCCCACGGGCTGGTAGCAATGGCCGAAACAGCCGTTGTCGCAGCGGTGTGTACGATTGGTTCAAGACCCAGAACGTCCGGCATTGGCGGTGGTCCCTCTGGTCGGGCACCTGCGGAAACATCAACGCTCAGACTGACCTTGGGCTTCTTCGGCAGCATCACCTTGCTGGAAGAATTCTCCGGAGCTCCGGCTTCGATCCACTTACGGACCGTCTGAATCATTTCGTCCGGAAGCTTGTCAGACTTCGGTGGCATATACGGTTCGGTATCATGATTGATCACCATGAACAGATAGCTGTCATCCGGACTGCCGGGTTCTATCGACGCCCCCGAGCCGCCACCCTGCATCATCGCGGTGTAGTTGGACAGATCGAGGTCCGCTGTTTTCTTATTGGTATTGTGACAGCTGAAACACTTCGCGCGAAAAATGGGCTTCACGTGATCTTCGAAGTTGACCTTGTCCTGAGCGTGAGCGGACAGCGGCAGGCCGCACAGGAGTACAGCAGACAGGATACGGGCAGTAGGAAGGTTCATTTTTTGCGGCTCCGTTAGGACAGCGAGCACGGCGGGGTATGCCAATGGAAACGCCGCAACTTCCAGCGCGGCAGCGTTTTGTCAGTTTCTACAGGTTTCTTGATCGTCAAACACGCACCGACCGGCGAAGTTTGCCGGAGCAGCGCGTTGTAACCGGGCCAGATGGACAAACTTATCTAACCCGCAACTACAGGTGTGGCCGATGTCGCGTCGTTTCACCTGCCACAACAGGGTCCAACAGACTCGGCCACAGATTCTAGTGATTGAACAGGAACTCACGTGAATTCAGCATGGACCAGAAAATGTCTTCCAGTGCTGCCTGCGGATTTTCTTCTTCAGTGGCGACAGCCACCAACGAAGTGAGTTCTTTTTCGGTTGGCTTACGACAGAAGCAAACCAGGTAGAGTTCGTTGATGACATCCGCAGGAGTCTTTGATTCCTTTAACATAGCAGGGATCAGTCCCCCCTGTTGAATCTTGCTATTGACCGTATCGCCATTCATCAGGTGCAGGGCCTGAGACAGATTCGGTTCCATTTTCACTTCACACGAGCAAACGCTTTCGCGCTTGGCGCGGCCGAATGTCGTGAGGAAGTAGGTTGATGTATTTCCATCTGCAATGTGAACGGCTCGGGCACCAACCGGCAGTCCCGGAAACTTGTTCGTGGTGGATGTCACATGAGATATGCAGTCCAGCATCACTTCAGCCCGTAGACGCCTGAGTTCGGCGTGTGCAAAGTTGTTGTGATCCTTTTCGTTTGATGAGTTGGTCTGTGTGGACAGTTGATACGTTCGCGACTTACAGATATCACCGACCAGCCGTCGGAAGTCATAATTGTAGTCGGTAAAGCGCTTGCCTAATTCGGCCAGCAGTTCCGCATTGGCCGCGGGATTACTGACGCGAACGTCGTCTACCTCATCGATGATGCCCTTACCAAAGAAGTGGGCCCACACGATGTTAGCCAGATTAGTGGCAAAGTATGGATTGTCAGGCGACGCCAGCCATTCGGCCAGAACTTCCCGACGATCGCGCCCCTTGAGGTCCGGCGTTTCACCGCCAAGGAACTTGGGAGCCATGTTGCGTCCATCGACGAGGTGTTTTACCTCACCGCCGCCACTGTTGAAGATAATCTGCTCGCGAGGATCTTCCGCTCGCTTGCGCCCGATCTGTGAAAAGAACGCTGCGAAACTGTAATAGTCGTCCATCGTCCAGCGGTCGAACGGGTGGTTGTGACACTGGGCACACTGAATTCGCATGCCCATGAAGACCTGGGCGACGTTCTCTGACACTTTCAGAGTCTGAGTTTCTGTCTGGTAGTAATTTGTGGCCGGGTCAGTGAAGGTGCCGCCCTTGGACGCCAGTAGTTCACGAACCATCACATCGCTCGGCGTGTTGTTGGCAATTTTTTCCTTCAGCCAGTTGAAGTATCGCAGCATTGGTTTTTTGGCGACTCGATTATTGATCGTCCGAACCTGCAGCAGCTCGGCCCATTTCATTACCCACATGTCGACGAATTCTTTGCGCTGCAGTAGCTGATCAACCACTTTGTCTCGCTTCTGAGGGTCCACGTCAGCGAGGAATTTTGCGTGTTCCTCAGAGCTGGGCATAGTCCCGGTAATGTCAACAAAGACTCGACGCAGGAACTGTTCGTCCGTGCAGACTTCTGACGGTGTGATTCGCAGTTTGCGAAGCTTGTTATGCACCAGCGTGTCGATGTAGTTAAGTTCCGGAGTCTTCGGATCTTCGTATTTGAGCCCCTTCGGAAGGACGATGAACTGAGAACCAACGGTGTGAGTATCAAAGCGCGCCATGATGAAGGCTTCACCACGTTCGTGAGCCGTGACGATTCCTTTTTGAGTGATTTCAGCTGCGGTCTCGTTGTTCGAACTGAAGAACGCCAGCGATGTGACATCGCGGTCAGTGCCGTCTGAATATTTCGCTCGAACCGTCAATCGTTGAGTCTGCCCTTCACCGTCGAGTACTGCATTTTTCGGATACAGCTCGACAGCCAGAACGGCAGGGACTTCGGCAGGTTTGGGGTCATTCAGAGCTCCCGTTTTCAACCAGCGGACAAGTGTGTTGTACTGTTCGTCTCCCACGCTAAATCGCTTGCCGCCAGTGTGCGGCACGGCACCGGTACATTTTTCGATCAGCAGACTTTCCTCCGGCAGAGCAACATTGATACGTCGTCCGGGAATCTCGCGAGTGACGCGGAAATGGTCACCAGCCGGGTCAAAGCCGAACAGCGAAAGTCTGAAACCGTCCTTACCGCGAGCAGCGCCGTGGCAACTGCCGTTATTACAGCTTGTTTTCATGAAGACAGGCATCACATCCAGACGAAAACTGATCGGCAGTTCCACCTTCGCATTCGACACTGCGATCGGCAGGTCCACTGTATGACCTTCGTAACTGACTGTCGCTTTCGTCGTGCCGTCAGCGAGCGGAGTAAACGTGTGAGCCGCCAACTTGACAAACGCGGCGTTTTCGATGGCCAGTTGAGCTTTTTCGGTGACGTCATAAGTCAGGCCGTTCGCCATGACAGCCTGGACCAGGACTGACTGTCGGTCGCTGACATTCGTGAGACTCACGTCTGCGGGGCTGACGGTGATGGAAACCGGCTTCTGCGCATCCTGAGCGTTCACTGCCACAAACAGTGCAGGGGTGGTCAGAACAGCGACGAATAATCGGAGAGTCTTCATGGTTTCAAATCCGACGATGTGAAATAGTTTCGTCTGAACAGGTGAAATCAATGCCGGACTCTTCTGAATCAGGCGTTCGTTTAGCAATGTACGTTTAGCAATGTTCGTTTGCAGATATCCTGACCGTTGATCGAGTCACAGCTGAAACGAGCGAAACACTACTCTGCTCCGCCAGCTGCCTTTTTTGCCTCAAGCCGTAGCTTTTCAAGCCGTGTGAGACGTTTGACCACTGGTGGTTTAGGAGCTGCCGCGACTGCGGCAGGTTTGGGTTCTGGTTTCTTTGCGGGTGCCGCAACCGGCTTCGGCAACGGTTTGTCAACTCGAAGCTCTGTACCGCCAACTCGAGCATGTGTGATAGGCTCGTTGTTTACAGTAACGACGACCTGACAGAAAATGTTCTTGTGATTGCCAGCCGGACTGTCGGCTTCCGTCTTCACCTTGAAGACCAGCTCTTTAGTATCTTTGGTGATCTCCAAAGCGGGGGCCGTCACTTTGTGTGGCAGGCCGACCAACTGCACTTTGGCAGGTGCCGCCAGGTCCTTCAGAATGCTTACTTCGGCCACAATTTCCGTCTCCTGTCCCAGTTCGACACTCGCACGCTGAATGGCGAGGCCAACATACGGCTCAGCGACTTCCAGCGTCGCCATTTGACTGGAAACCCATGCACTGCCGCCGACATTTGCAGAACCGAGAGCATACACAGGCCATTTGCCGATGGCCGCATTGCCGTTAGCGCTCAGTGGATACAGAACTTCGGTTTGCCCCTTGGGAATCTTCACGGAACTGGTGGCACCAATTCCAGGTGCACGAAATGGGAACTGCACACTAATCTGCTCGTCCCAGCCTTCTTTCTTCTTCGCTACGATCTTCAACTGCATCGACCCATTACGGACAATGGGCACCTGCGGCTGAACGATCTCAATCGAAAACGGAAGTTCGTCAACCACAACGACCGGAAGACGCTCGACGTCTTTCCAGACATAAAGCGACTGGCCAGGCGCTGAAATCACGAAGTCGGCTCGATTCTGGAAACGTCCACTGATGTTTTTGGATTCGTCGTTCAGCTTGGCACGGAAATCGACAAGGGCTCCGCCGAGCGGAGCATCGGCCGCGGCTTCAAACATCACAGGCATTGTATTCAGATTGGCCGGCATTGGAGCTGCCACAATGTTTACGCCGGCAGGAAGCTGCATGTCTTCCAGAACCAATTCCCCGCCAAAGTTGGCACGACTGGCAGAGATGATGCTGCCGAATCGGTTGCCCCTGGCAACATAGATGCGTTGTCGGTTCTGCGAGTAACGTGCAGTTCGTGGAATACCGAGCGTCAGCTTTGGCACGACCGCCTGAAATTCAACGCGATAAACGAAATCTTCGCCGCCACGGCCAAGGTGATCCATGATTCGCACTGCGTACTCGCCGTCTTCGGGAACGGCAAAGCGGATATAGCTGTCCGGTCCGCGCGAATCGTCATTTCCGCTCAGAGCTTTGCCATCCTTGATTCGAAAAATATGCATGACCGGGTCAATGCCTGTGCGAATTCGTCGGCCATAGCATTCGACCTCATAGGTCTGACCTTTCTTCGCGTTGAATTTGATGTAGTCGTGATCACCAGCAGCTTCCAGAACGCCATTGAAGGCGGACGGAAAGGCCACAGCAGTTGCTTCTGCCAATGAATTGTTCGGTTCGACCTCAAACGCGTTTGGATCCGGCGAGACGCGAACAGTGTGCCCGGACGGACTGATACCTCTGTCGTCCTGAGCAAAAACCTGCACTTCGGACCTACCGTCAGCCGGAAGGGTCACCTTCTGTTTGATGGGGCCACCCGCATCGCCAATGAACGTAAATTCAACTTCGTCACCGGCTTTTCCGCCAGCGGGAAAGATCGCGGTGGGACGAGGGAACTGACCGACGTGCAGACGGTAACGACAATTGCCGTTGCCACCGTAACCGCTCTCCCGCATTTCAATAATATACTTACCGTCCTCGGGCACTGTGATCGATGTTACAGCATCCTGCCGGACAAGCGGCGAATCATCGACGGCGGAAAGCTCGAAACGCTTCGCGTCCAGAATCGCGATGTAGGGATCAAACAGAGTCTGACCAAATCGCATGCCTTCCACTTCAACTGACAACCGCTGACCCTTCTTTGCTTCGACAACGAAGTAGTCAACGTCTTCGTTCTGAACAACGCCTTCCACTGTTACGTTCTGCTCAATGGCCTGAGCTGCTGAAAACTCGGTGTTCGGCTCCTTCTCCGGCACAGCAGGCAGAGCACCAACAAAAAAGGTGCGATAATCAGAAACCCCGGTCTTTGTACGAACCTGAGCCGTCTTTTCACCCAGCTCACAGTCCGGGGCCACTTTTATTGTGGCACGTACGATGTTCGCGTTCTTTTCGTCCGGCTCAATCTTGACGACTTCAAAACCCGGGTCGTAGAACAGAACTTCTTCTGCATCCTTCAACCGAGCGCCGGAAAATGTCACAACATGTTCCGCGCCGCGCTGAATGCCGCGGGGCGTAATCACGGTGAGAGTCGGGTCAGAAGCCTGAATAGAAGCTGCACTGGTGACAACAAGCAGCGTAAGCAGAATACCAAAGCGCATTACGTTCCCCCTGGAAGGAATGCCAAGAATCAGATTCAAAAATTGTATGGTCGCCAGTCACGAACAAAAGAGTTTTGGCAGCGTTTGAAGGCCAAACCTGTGTAAACCCGGACTGGGATAGTGGTGGGATAGTGCGCCGGCCGCATTCGTTCAACGAATGCAAAAGGGGCCAGCGGCGGCATGTAAAATAAGCTGCAGGGCATCCAATCAACTCCCACAGCACTCTCACTTCAACCGTTACCGATCTAACTCAGACCAGCAACTCTCTGCGTACCTTACCGCCATTGACAATTTCAATGGGACGGTCACCAGGAGCCATCAGCTCCTTGTCAGCGTTAATTCCAAGACAGCTGTAAATCGTTGTGGCCCAGTCAACAACAGTCAGCGGTTTCTCTTCCGGCTCGCTGGCAGTAGCGTCTGACTTGCCATACACCTGTCCGCCCTTGATACCACCGCCAGCCATGACAACGCTGAAGACTTTCGGCCAGTGGTCACGACCGGCATTGCCATTGATTTTCGGTGTTCGACCAAATTCGCTCGCAATGCAGACCATAGTATCCTTAAGACGTCCACGTTCAGCCAGATCCCGAATCAGACGTGCATATGCCTGATCGAGTGCCGGCACCTGACGCTTGATGGAAGCATCGATATTGTCATGCATGTCCCAGCCGCCATAAGTCATAGTCACGAACCGAGCGCCGGCTTCAACCAGGCGTCGCGCCATCAGCATACGAGCACCGGCCGTGTTACGACCGTATTCATCTCGCAGCTTGTCCGGTTCTTTATTAAGATCGAAAGCATCGCGAGCTTCCGGAGACCCAACCATCCCGTACGCTCGCTGATAAAACGTATCCACAGCATCCAGTGAGTCGGCTTTTTCCTTTGTAACAAAGTGCTCGTTCACAGCAGTCAGTACGCTTCGTCGACGGGTAAAGCGTTTGTCGTCGACACCGCCTGGCAACTTCAGGTCTCGGACAGTAAAGCTCTTGCTGGCCGGATCTGAACCCAGACTGAACGGCGCGAACGAAGAACTCAGATACCCGGTACCCGCAAAGACATTGGGCTGGTTGGGAACGCAGACATACTGCGGAATATTGTTCCGGGGACCAAATTCATGAGTGACCACACTACCCATGCTCGGAAACGACAGAGCAGGACTCGGCCGATAACCGGTGAACATGTTATGGGTGCCACGTTCGTGAGCCGCTTCACCATGAGTCATTGAACGACAGATGGCAATCTTGTCGGCCACCTGCGCGGTATTCTTCCATGTTTCGTTAATAAACGTACCGCCGACATTTGTCTGAATCGGCTTCATCGGTCCTCGATACTCAACCGGAGCGTATGGTTTCGGATCGAAACTTTCCTGATGAGCCATGCCACCCGGCAGGTAGATGAAGATAACCGACTTCGCGGTACCTTCGACACTTTCATAATCCTTCAGATCTGCCTGCGCAGTCTGCAGCTTCAAATATTGAGCCAGTGTCAGCCCAAGGCCGCCACAAAAACCAACGTGCATAAAATCACGACGAGAATTTCCGCGACGCATAGCAAGCTCCATGAGTGTAAACGAGACGTCCAATGGAAGCAGTTCCTGGACGTCGAGCAAGGTGGGTGAATACAGGTGGGTGGGTCAGGAACAGCGCGCAACACACTGCTTCCGTTGACAACCATTGTGCTGCCACAATGCGCCATTGTCAACCATTGTTAACAGTTTTGTACATATGTACACTACTGAGGTGTGTGGGCACGACATTTGTACTGGTAACCGCGAAAATCCGGTGTCTCAGTCGAGACACGTCCGTTTGCCAGCAAAAAAGC
Source organism: Fuerstiella sp. (assembly GCA_029247265.1). GTDB lineage: Bacteria > Planctomycetota > Planctomycetia > Planctomycetales > Planctomycetaceae > Fuerstiella. Next base: position 25,064 of record JAQWLN010000251.1, on the reverse strand, counting down.
TGCCCCGAATTCCCACCTAAACGGCTGACCTCGACCGTGCGGGTGAATCCGATGTCCACACGCGAAAGCTGACCAATGTCACAATTTCGCGACTCGAGAGCCGCCGGTGGCGTATAAGCCGCCTGTGTCTTCGCAGGAGGGTAGAATTCAGCTGAACGCGCCTAGCCAACCACACCTGAGAGATCGTCTGGAAATAAAGTGTCATTCACCCTGATCGATACCCACTGCCATCTGGACGCGGAAGCGTTTCACCAGGACCTGGATGAAGTTTTGCAGCGTGCTGCAGACAACGGTGTCGAGCGACTGATAACGATCGGCATCACCAGAGAGACCAGCGAAGCGGCCGTCGTGCTGGCGAATCGTTACGACTCCGTTTTCGCTGTCGTTGGTATTCAGCCCAACTACGCTCAGGAAGCGGCGTCGGACGACTGGGACCGGATTGTGGAGCTTGCGTCACATCAAAACGTCGTGGGCATCGGTGAAACGGGCCTCGACAAATACTGGGATTTTGCGCCGCTTGAAATTCAACGTGATTACTTTGCCAGGCATCTTGAATTTTCGCGGGTGTGCAAGAAACCGTTCATTGTTCATTGTCGTGAGGCGGAGTCAGACGTGCTGGAAATGCTGCGGAGCGATTTTGCGAACGGTCCACTGAACGGGATCATGCATTCGTTTTGCGGGGACTCGGCGATGGCAGCCGAGTGCGTGGCGATGGGCATGCATATTTCGTTTGCCGGAATGGTCACATTTCGCAAGAACGATGAGCTTCGCGCCGTTGCAAAAACGGTCCCTCTTGACCGCCTGCTGATCGAAACGGATGCTCCGTATCTCGCTCCGCATCCCAATCGGGGCAAGCGCAACGAGCCAGCATGGGTCCGGCACACCGCCGAATGCCTCGCCAGTGCGCAATGCGTCAGTCTTGAGGAACTGGCAAACGCAACGGCCAACAATGCAAAACAACTGTTTCGCCTGTCGTAGTGGCCGTTATCTATTTATCGATACCGGTTTCCCATCGCGACAAGCGACACAAGTCGCTGTTGATTTCAAATCGGCGACATGCCTCAGGCCGAAGTTCATAGTGCAGACAGCGTTGCTGTTCAGTATCAAGCCAAACACACGGCAGTAAGTCGAACTGCTGATCGGCGGCAATTCGTTCACGAATCGGCTTCAGTAATTCATCGGGAACATCCCGTACTGCTTCCTCTCCCGGCTGAAACGGGGGTATCGGTGTCATCACGCAGCATGCACTGCAGCTGTCACAGGACTCGACGATAGGCAGCGGATTCACGCTGGACTCCGCTATGGTTATTTGTGGACATATGTCGTTCTGCAGTCGAACACTACGGCGATTGAAACCTCATGCTCAATTCACACGTGAACCGGGGTTGGTTGCTGTGAGTCCAACTGGCGGCCGATGCACCGGCATCTTTACCTGGCGTCCGCAGCCGCGCCTGATGTAACACCGGGCTGATTTTTCGGACGCGGCGGATCTTTCGCCGGAATCAACTCCACGATGACGGGAGTATCACGAGGGGGAATCTTTCCTGGCCAGCCTTCGTAGGACTGTCCGCCGTCACTGGCAGAGCTTGCCTCTCGAACGTCAATGAGTGACGCCGCGAAGTTGGCAACACAAATCAAATAACCTCCTTCGGCAGCATACTGCTTCTGTCCGGTGGCTTCGTTGACGAAATGATAACTGCCGCCGAAGACAAAGTCCGCGGTCATCGCACGCGACTGGCTGTCCGTAAAGAAAGTTTTGATGGCCTCTTGATACGGCCTGTTATCCCATAACGTCAACAGGTGGTCACGCTGTTTCGCTGACATGGGGCCATACCATAAAAGTTCATTGTTGTACGGATCGTACCGCAGTTCCATCAATGGCAGCTTGACGCCCGGAGGAGGCTTGGGAAGTTTCTGCGAGAAGTAATGAAATACGGAATGTCGCAGCCACGACCGCACATCCGCACGATGCAATTTGCCATCCTTGCTGATCCAGTTCACAAAGACATCAATCCGGGGACCGGACGGAGGGGAAAACTCCGGGGAAAACATGGCCGGCTTACCCGGCTTTTGCCCCAGTGCCAGAAGTGCAGCATGAACAACAAAAGCTCTGCTTCTGAGCCACAGAACAGATTCATGCTCCTTCGTCCCTTCTGTGCAGCACAGCATTTCCAGCAGACAGTCTTCGCACGCCACCTGAGTGTGCAGCAGTACCCGTTGCCGTTTTTTGTCCAGAAAGACCGTGTTCGGAGCATTTAGCGCGGTGCTACCCTCCAACAAATCCTGAAGCTGTTTCGCAAGCGGCTTCAACGGCGGCAGTGTGTTTTGTGACTTGCCATTCTGCTGCGGACTTCCGTCCGCCGCTACATCACTACCATCAGAGTTTGCTGCTGCGTCCGCCACAGGCTCGTCGCCAGCGACTATCGCACTGGCACTGGCCGATGCAGCAAGACACACAAGAATGACACAACGTGCGATCATCAAAACGCTCCGGCAGAATAGCGACTGTCTTCGAGACGTAATGATAGCCGATCAACACATGTTTCTGTACTCGAATCGCCCATGGTGCACGGAGAAGGCCGCACTGCAGCAGTGCGGCCTTCTGAACGTTGAGGTCGTGTCTGGCTCTAGTTGTCACGTTCCGTACGGCGACGTCGCCAGAGCACAGCCGGTGTCAGCATTGTCAGACCGGCAAGCCACCCCTTACTGACGGCCTGTGGTGCGTCATTCGCGGCAGGCAGAACGGCTGATTCTTCTTCCCAGATCGCATCGTCCCATTCCGTCATCACTTCGTCCGACGCTTCGACATCTTCACCAGCTGCTTCGATAAGTTCGTCAGTCGTGTAGTGTTCCAACGACGACGTTTCGGAAAGAAGCATCCCGCTGACTTCAACTTCAGCGTAAGCAGCATCTAGCCGCGATGCCTGGCCTGTGTCCGCGAGAATTTCCGCAGGCATAGAACGAGTCAGATTTTCATCATTCCATCCTGAGTCACCCTCAGTGGCAACCAGGAGCACATCGCCGGTTGGCAGTCCGGGGTCGCCTTCGAGGGAAACGATCGTAAACCTCTCAGGCTCGCTCCATTCACCCACCGCCCCGGTGGAGCTGATTGCTCGCACCCAATAACGGTAATCACCCGCCGTGAGCTCTGTGGCTGACGTGAAACTGGTTCCGGGAATCGTATTGACATTAATGACGGGCACATTTGTCGATGACACGCTGGAAACAAAAATCTCGTATCGAATGGCACCAGTCGTTGCTGTCCATGAGAACAATGGCGTTGTATCTGAGCCCGTGGCAATCGGAGTCAGAACCGGTGCCGTCACGCTGGCAATTGAAAACTGTGACTGCGAATTCAGACTCCACGGAGACATACGTCCATCGAATGCTTTCGCTCGCACCCAGACCTGGTAGTCGCCGGGCGCCAGCGGGCTGGTAACCTGGTAAGAGGTTGTGGTGACACCGGATTCATCAATGAAAGGTGAACCGGTCGTTGCCGACGGAGCTAGGTAGACCTGATACGACACTGCTCCCAGAACAGGAGTCCATGTGATCAATGGCGTATCGTCGTGCATATCGCCCGTCAGAATCACCGATGGCCGTCCACCGGTTTCGAAGATTTCACCTTCGCTCCAGCTGGTTACGGTCGTACCGGCCGCGGAATTGGCGCCGGTGACAAATCCACGCGTCCAGACTTTATAACGGCCGTCCGGAAGACTCGGAAGTTCATAGGATGTCTCTGTAAGCCCGTCCTCCACAAGAACGATTTCTGCAGGAACTGCGTTGACCTTATTCAACCACAATTGCCAGGTAACCGTCACGTCACTGGACCCGACATCAGGATGAGTCCAGTTCACAGTAACGTTGGCATCAAATCGAGGACTGATGGAAGCCACCGTCGGTGCCGTCACGACCTGAAAATCGTACGGCATGCTCCACGCACTGACTTCTCCAAGACCCGTTTCTGCCTGGACCCAGTATCGGTACAGCCCTACAGCCAGGTCCACAGGAGGAGTGTAACTGGACGACTGCAACCCCGACTGAACAAACAGTGTTTCACCTAGTGAGACATTTGTCAGCCAGACTCGAGACGTCTCTCCGGCAAGCGACTGCTGCCACGTGAGAGTTGGTCGACGCGAGTCCGTTCTGCCGAACGGCGCCATGCCCAGACCTTCCGATGGTCCCAGCAGTGTCGGTGAGGTACCGATCTGGAAAACGTGAAGTGTGCTCCAGTCAGAAGCCGTCCCGTCTGTTCCAAACGAACGGACCCGAGTCTGATACACGTCCGGCGTCAATACGCTGCCGACAGGAACTGTCAGCGATTCACCGACGATTCCGTCCTGTGTGAACACCACCATACCGGTCATGGCATTTACAATTTCAACTTCGCTGGTGTCCCCGCCAAATACAGGCAGCCATGTGATTTCCGGAGTCGTGTCGTAAATGCCGACATTCGGAGTCAGGACTTCAGGTGGAGTACTGACCGTGACCAGCCCGTGCAAGGCACGCAGTATCTTGATTCAACTTTTGCATGACCGGCCCGGTTGAAGTACAATGAAAGCACGTCGGACCTGCGTCCACGCCCCGCCTCAAATTCTTACCGGACCGCACACAGATGGCTTTTCACCGCCGCGAGCTGCTTCAAGTCGGAGCCTCATCTTTTTTCGGAGTCGGACTTTCCGGTTTGCTGAACCTGCAGGCCCGGGCGACCGCGGCGTCGCAGCGAACACCAAAGGTGAAGTCGGTCGTGCTGGTATTCCTCACTGGCGGCGGCAGCCACATCGACATGTTCGATCCGAAGCCGGATTCGGCAGAAACGAAGGGTGAGTTTTCACCAATCGCAACGCGGACTCCTGGACTTCACTTCGGCGAATTAATGATCGGCATGGCCGCACGGTCCGAACAAATGGCTGTTGTGCGATCGATGTCCCACGGCGACAACCGCCACCTGTCAGGAACCCACAATATCCTGACCGGTGTGGAACAGATATTTCGTGGTGATTCCAATCAGGATAAATCGCTCAACCGTGGCGACAATCCATGCTACGGCGGAGCATTGAACTACCTGCAACCGTCGCCGGACGGACTGCCAAGTCAGGTGACGATTCCGAACCCACTGAACGAAGGCAGTTTAATCTGGCCGGCACAGCATGCCGGTTTCCTGGGGCCGAAGTATGACCCGTTTCAGGTAACTGGCGATCCCAACAGTGACAAGTTTCGCGTTAACGACCTGAGTCTGGTTGATGGTATCAGCGCGGGACGTTTTGAAGGCCGCTGGCAGCTGCTGAACCAGGTGGCACAGCAACGCAGGGCGATCGAAGATTCCAGTGCAGGGCAGAAACTGAATGATTATCAAAACGCGGCATACTCGATGCTGTCCTCCGGACGGTTAACGAAGGCCTTCGACCTGGACCGCGAAACTCCGGAAACCCGCCAGCGCTACGGGCGCAATTCGCGCGGCCAGACGTTGTTGCTCGCGCGGCGACTCGTAGAGGCGGAAATCCCCTTCATTCAGTGTAACATGGGGATCGTGCAATCGTGGGACACGCATGTAAACCACTTTCCTCGCTGCAAAAGCGAATTGCTGCCGACGACTGACCGTGGCGTGAGTGCGCTGATGGACGATCTGACAGATCAGGGACGGCTGGACGAAACGCTGATTATCGTGGTTGGCGAATTTGGCCGTACGCCCAAGATCTCACCGCTAGCCGGACAAACTGTTCCAGGGCGACACCACTGGGCTCATGGATACACCGCTGTCTTCGCAGGCGGTGGAGTTCGGGGTGGCCAGGTCATTGGCAAGACCGACAACATCGGCGGCTATCCCGTCACGACGCCGTGGCACCCAAACGATATCGGGGCCACAGTCTACAACTCATTGGGCATCGATCCCGAATCCACAATTCACGATCGTACAGGACGTCCCAATCGCCTGAATCATGGTCGTGTGATGGACGTGTTGTATTCGTGACGCGACGAAGATTGCGATAAACGCAGCTGTCAGCTGACCTGAGGGCTGTTGCTCCGTCGATCAAGCCTCGAAGCGACTCCTAGTGCTTATAGATTTTATGCTGCGGTCGGCCGGAAAGGATTTGTTCCTTGCCCCAGTTGGTCACGTTGCGAAAAGCTTCGCTGCGGATGAATTCCGTAAACGCTGCCTCGTCGCTCCACTCACTGGTAATCAGGTACGATGCACCGTCGCTGACGTCTTTCCATAGCGTGGAAGAGGTATGGCCATCCGCCGCATTCAACGCATCAATAACGGCGGCAAATTTGTCTTCGAAGTCCTGCTGTTTACCTTCGATAACGTGATAATTCATTCCGACTGTAATCATATCTGTACAACCTGCAGCTTGAGAATTTGGATATTGTGAAGTCGGTAATTGTAGCACCATTGCGGATTTGCGAAACCGCGAATCACCCGGACCTCAAGCGCGATGCTGGAGTGCATGGTGCGTGCCTGGCTCTGCGCATCTGGTTCTGCCGCCCACTCGCGACACAGCGGTCGTTGCAACGATGGCAGCCGAGATCAGCCCGTCCATCATGCCCAGACCGGGCGATGACCTGGTGGGTGCCCTCAAGCTAGCCACGCGAACTCTTGGGGATGCCGGTGGATCGATTGTCGTCGTAGCCGACAGCGTTGCCGCGGATGAATCAATTCTTGTGGAACTGCGAAGGAGCAATCGCCTGCCGATTCATTTCCTGGCTGTCGCCCGGCCGGACACACCGGAACTGGACGCAATACGCCGCGCTGCGACGGTGCTCGGTGCTGATGTCACCGTCATGACGCCGGATCTGTCCGATGTTCAGTTGCTGGTCAGGAGCACAGCCAAAGCTCCAGTCGCCGTCAACGTCGCTGGCGCAGGAACACGCTGGGCCGAAGCCGGTTGGTGGCTTGTTCCACTGATCGCCCTGATCTCGTTGGTCGGTTTCCGGCGCGTCGAAAGCGGTACACCCTGGAAGGCGACGTCATGAAAGCGATTGTAAGCGCGACCGTCGTTTTTGCAGGCGTCGTGACCTGGACCGGGTTGTGGTTGACACCTGATCAGCAGGGACAAAGATTCATGAATCGTGGCGACTTTCATGCAGCCGCCGAGACATTCCGAGATCCCATCCGGCAGGGAGTCGCCTGGTTCCGGGCGGGAGAATTCGAAAAGGCGGAACAGGCGTTTGCTCGTATGGGGACGCCGGAAGCTGAATTTAATCGCGGCAACTGCCTGGTGATGCGTGGGATGTATGACGCCGCAATCGAACGCTTCGACCGTGCACTGGAGTTGCGTCCGGGTTGGGGTGATGCACAAGTCAATCGTTCGGTCGCTGTCGCGCGTGCGAAGCTGGTCAACAGGACGGGCGGTGACATGGGTGATCAGCAAGTCGGTGCTGACGAAATCAAGTTCGACGGAAAAAAGGAGTCGGGCGGACAGGACACTGATGTGGACAGCACCCAGACGCTGTTTGATTCGGAGATGCAGGCACTGTGGCTGCGACGTGTCCAGACAGGACCGGCGGATTTCCTGAAAGCCAAATTCGCGTATCAACTCGCGACCAGTGATCAGGATGGTGGCGTGGAATGAACATCAGTTTCAACAGAAGGTCGCGAAGAACGCATAGAAGACAGCCGGAAAGAAACTCAGGTTTTCCAGTTCGCTTAGCCGCATTTTTACTTCACGTTCTTTGCGTGCTTCTGTTCGTTCCGTGTTCCACTCTTGCGGCCGATCCTGTTCACGCAACAATCAACAAGGAAACAGCGTGGACGGGCGAGCCAGTGTCGTTGATCATCACACTGTATTCGCCCGGCCCATTCAGCGGCACAGCCTCATTTGATCTTCCCGAACTGCCGCGCACCGCAATCATCAGGACGGGCAGTCCGGTTGTGGGCAGCGAAACTGTGGACGAGGACACATGGTTTACCCAGCGGCACGAACTGAATCTCTACACGCAGCGGTCCGGGCCAATCGAAATCCCCTCATTCCGCGTTCAGTTTTCCGGCAAGAAGACGTTTACGTCCGACCCCGAACCAATGGAAGGCTCGACCCCGAAACTTCAGTTTCAGTCGAACCGCCCACCGGGAACGGACAGTATGGGGCAGGTCACCTGCTGCATCTCTTCACTGGTGTATCGGTGGTGCCAGGACATGTTCTGCAGCCACGACTTCAGATCTTCGTCGTTAGCGGAAGGACGAGTCTGTCCGTCCCAGGCAAATAGATTCGGGGCACAGAACAGGACACAACAGACGATCAGTGCGTGCGATCGGTACATTTTCAGTCTCATGAGACTGACCATTTCAGAGTGGGGAGTAGAAGCCTTCTATTCTGCCAGAAGGTGGCCCCGATGTGGAGCGAAACGCTTCGACCGTCGACAATCACAGCCGTATTACACTCCTATGGCACTGCCCACCAACTGCTCTGACTGTCTCAGACGTTGGAATCGACAACAGATACAGGGGGCGTGTCGACGAGGGAACTGACTTTTCGTCGACGTGGTCTGTGCGGACAGCTATCATGTAACCGCGAGACAACCATCCCCCCACTCGCATCTCCCTCCCGCCTCTGCGTCATCACTCCGCCATGCCTTTCTCCAAAATTCAGACTGCCGTGTCCACACGGCGGCACTGTTCGTCATCAATTCAGCGAGCCGACAAATGCGTCTTTGCACGGCACCGATGCGCGGTGACCTTCCGACTGCTCACCGTCGCCCTGACGATTTTCCCGATTGCCGCCACACACGCTGATGAACGAGAAGTGTTTTTTGAACGTCAGATTCGCCCGTTGCTGGTCGAAAAATGCGTCGGATGCCATGGATCTGACAAGCAGGAAGGCGATATCAGACTGGATTCGCGCGATCAGGTATTAACCGGTACGGACGAAGTGGCGGCCCTTGTGGATCCCGAGCAGGTCGACGAAAGTCGGCTGTTACAGGTCGTCCTGTATTCTGAAGACGACGTGCAGATGCCTCCGAAGGCGAAGCTTGCACCACCTGAAATCCAAGCGGTCCGAAAATGGATTCGCGACGGAGCATACTGGCCGGAGACGATGGACTTCGGAAAAGCGAAGGCCATCAATCCCGATGCGTGGAAAAAACACTGGGCGTTTCAGCCGATTGCGAATCCAGAGCCGCCTTCTGAGACCGGTTCGTCAACACATCCGGTTGACGCTTTTGTCCGTCGACGCCTTCAGGAAGCGGAAACCAGTCCATCACCTCAGGCTGACGGTAGAACTTTGGTGCGACGACTTTCGATTTCAATCACCGGTCTGCCCCCCAGCGCAAAGGATCTTCAGGAAGCCGCGGCCCTCAGCGATCCCACACAGCTGAACACGTGGCTCGATGCATACGCAGACCGTTTGCTGGCCACACCACAGTTCGGAGAACGCTGGGCTCGCTACTGGCTGGATGTGTCTCGTTACGCGGACACAAAGGGATATGTCTTTACGGAAAATCGGGAATACAAAGAAGCATGGCGATTTCGAGAATGGGTGATTAAGTCGCTGAACTCGGACATGCCATACGATGAATTTCTGATTCGGCAACTGGCGGGTGATCGCATGCCGGAGAACGAGGACCCACAACAACTGGCGGCGATGGGGTTCTTGACACTGGGCAGACGATTCCTGAACAACAGGCACGACATTATTGATGATCGCATCGATGTGGTCTCACGAGGCACGATGGGATTGACAGTCACGTGTGCTCGCTGCCACGACCACAAATTCGACCCGATTCCGACGGCCGACTACTACAGTCTGTACGGAGTTTTTGATTCCTCGCATGAACCAGGAAATGCTCCTTCGTCGCTGCGACTGGTGGACCATGCCAAACCTCGCGAACCGGTTATCTTTATCCGAGGCAGTGCAGGGAATCGTGGCGATCGGGTGCCCCGGCATTTCCTGACCGCGTTGTCGAAGGGTGAACCCGAACCGTTTACAGATGGCAGTGGTCGACTGGAACTCGCAAAAAAGATCGCCAGTCCGGAGAACCCGCTCACAGCGCGAGTTGCCGTCAACCGCATCTGGCTGCGACTGTTTGGCAATGGACTGGTCGACTCACCCAGCGATTTCGGAGTACGCACACCACCACCGTCACACCCCGAACTGCTGGATCATCTGGCCAAGTTCCTGATCAATCACAACTGGTCTCGAAAATCTGTTATTCGGCACATTCTGACATCACAAACATGGCGACAAAGCAGCGCGCCCAGACCGGATGTTGCAGATGCGGACCCGGAAAACCGGCTGCTGGCGCGCATGTCCAGACGCCGGCTGAACTTCGAAGCTTTTCGTGACGCGCTGCTGACGGTCTCCGGAAATCTGGATCAGACTGTGGGCGGAGCGTCAGTCGACATCACAACAAGGCCATTCACAAAACGCCGAGCCGTCTACGCTCGGATTGATCGCCAGAATCTGCCGGGTACGTTTCGCACTTTTGACTTTGCAAGTCCTGACAATCACGCAGCAAAACGCTTCGAGACCACTGTCCCTCAGCAGGCACTGTTTCAGCTGAACAATCCGTTCGTGATGGAACAGGCAGACTCGGTCGCTGCACAACTGACACAGGACAATACCCGCCAGCCTGACGAAACGATTCGCGATCTGTTTATCAGAATCCTGCAGCGTGAACCGACCGGCAAGGAAGTCACTGCAGCAACGTCGTTCTTGACAACCACGACAGAATTGATTCCCACGGCCAACGACGGCGTGGGCTGGCACTACGGCTGGGGCGAGCTTCGCAACGACAGAACAAAACTTGCGCGCTATGAACCGTTGCCGACCTTTCATGAAAACCGATGGGGGGGCAGCGACAAACTACCCGACGAAAAACTCGGCTGGTGCAGCCTGAATCGTGATGGCGGTCATACCGGTCACGACCTGCGGCACTGCCCGGTAAGACGCTGGATCGCGGACCGTGACTGTTCGATAAAAATCCACAGTATTCTTAAACATTCCACAGACCAGGGGGACGGAGTCCACGGACATCTTCTGTTTCAGGATCGATCTCTGGCAACAACCCACGTTCACAACAGCAGCGGCTCATTGTCCGCAAAAAGTGTGGCGGTTAAGGCCGGTGATTCGGTCGACTTTGTCGCGGATTGCGGCGCCAATGAAAGCCACGACAGTTTCACATGGAAAATCAGAATCGAACAGTCAGTCGACGGGCGTCCGGTCCGGACATGGGATTCAAGTGCCGAGTTTTCATCAGAAGCTGCGACGTCTCGGCTTGGTGCTGTCGCACAGCTTGCTCAGACACTGATGCTGGCCAATGAATTCATGTTTGTCGATTGACCGCGGATCATCAGGTTCGCGAAATAACATCAGGAAACACCTCCATGCAGAACGCTGCTGCACAAAACCGAAATCACTCACCTGCGGCCGTCGACCGACGTGACATGCTGACGCGCTGTGGCATGGGCTTTGGCGGGCTTGCGCTGGGCGCCATGCTGAAGTCAGACGCCGCGCAGGCGGCAGCTGCTCGCAGTACAAATCCGCTGTTGCCGAAGGTGGCCCATTTTCCGGCAAAGGCCAAACGGGTCATTCACCTGTTCATGAACGGCGGGCCTTCGCATGTGGATACTTTTGATCCGAAACCAGCGTTGCTGAAGCACGGCGGCAAGCTGATTCCCGGGGGCAATCTTAAGACCGAACGCCCCACCGGAGCTGCCTTTCCGTCGCCGTTTCGTTTTCGCAAACACGGAGAAAGTGGTACCGAAGTCAGCGAACTGTTTCCGAACGTCGCGGAAAGCATCGACGAAATCGCCGTCATTCGTTCAATGCACGCCGACGTGCCCAATCACGAACCGTCTCTGTTACTGATGAACTGTGGCGAAGCTCGTCTGGTACGTCCAAGTTTTGGTTCGTGGCTGACCTACGGTCTGGGCACGGAAAATCAAAACCTGCCGGCATTCGTTTCCATGTGCCCTGGCGGTTATCCGATTCAGGAGTCTCAGAACTGGCAGTCGGGATTTCTGCCAGGTGTGTATCAGGGAACTTATGTTGATACAAAACACACTCAAATCGAAAAACTGATCGCGAACATTCGCAACGACCGAGTCATGCCGCAGCAGCAGTCTCTGCAGCTGGACCTGTTGAGACAGCTGAATGCGAAGCACCTTTCAGAACGGACCGGAGATGCTCAGCTGGAGTCCCGAATTCAGTCGTTCGAACTCGCCTTCCGCATGCAGACGGAAGCGGCAGATGCATTCGATGTGACTCGTGAACCCAAACATATCCGCGATATGTATGGAGAAGGAGTTCAGGCACGGCAGATCCTGATTGCCCGCCGCCTGATAGAACGAGGCGTTCGCTTTGTGCAGCTGTGGCACGGTGCCGGCCAGCCATGGGACAACCACGATGACATCGAGGTGAACCACCGTCGTCTTGCCAAAGAGTGCGATCAAGCCATTGGTGCTCTGCTGAAGGATCTGAAGCAGCGAGGCATGCTGGAAGACACGCTGGTGATCTGGGGCGGTGAATTTGGTCGTACTCCGGTTGTGGAATTACCAAAGAAGGGTTCCAACGCGGGCAAGATCAACGGTCGTGACCACAATCATTGGGGCTTCACGATGTGGCTGGCCGGCGGCGGAGTCCGCGGCGGTTATGTTCACGGAGCAACAGACGAATTCGGTTTCAAGGCCGTTGAAAACAAAGTCCACGTCCACGATCTGCACGCCACTGTTCTGAAACTGCTAGGCTTCGATCACGAAAAATTCACCTACCATTACGCCGGCCGCGACTTCCGCTTCACAGACGTCCACGGGCACGTGGTTGACGAACTGATCGCGTAACGATAAAGCTGTCCTCTTCAGAGCAGTGACGAATTCGGCCGTACGGATTTGCACGTGTAAGTCAGACGTCACCGACAGTCCCTCAACGTCGTGATGAAGTCCGGGAACACTGCCTTCGCAGGAGAGCACCATGAGAACGACGCTAATCACTCTGGCCGGCTGGTTGGCTCTGGCATCAGTCACGTCTCAGAAAATCGCTCTGGCGGCGACAAGTGAAACGCAACGGCCCAACATCGTGATCATCCTTGCCGATGACATGGGGTACGGCGATGTCGGTGCGCTTAATGTCGATAGCAGAATCCCCACGCCTAATCTGAACCGGCTGGCTGAAGAAAGCGTAACATTCACCGACGCCCACTCCGCAGGATCCTACTGCGTACCGTCTCGATACGGTCTACTGACCGGTCGATATATGTGGCGTACGCGGCTGGGGTCAGGGGGCAACCTGGCCAATCTTGCTGGCACTCTGATCGAGACTGGACGCATGACAATCGCAGATGTGCTTCAGGGGGCAGGATACGACACCGGATTGGTTGGCAAATGGCACCAGGGTATCGACTGGAAACTTTATGATGAAGCCGCTCGCTCCGTAATCCGCGTCCATCCCAACTATCAGGATTTCCGCAATATTGACTTCGGCTCCCCCGTGCTGAGAGGACCGGCGGACTATGGATTCGATTACTCGTTCGGCACGGCCGGGTCGGCCGAAATGAACCCCTGCACCTTTATTATGAATAACAAGGCCACGGTCATCCCCACCCGTTCCTCGCAGGCAGCGCAGGAAAAACATGGCGAATGGTACGGCCGCGACGACAACATCATTGCTGCCGGCTATACGATGGATCGGCTCGTCCCGACCCTTTCAGACAAGGCGTGTGAATTCGTCGAGAACGCAACCCGCACCCGTCCTCAACAGCCGTTCTTTCTGTACTACGCCATGACAACTCCGCACAATCCGATCGTTCCTCATCGGAAATTCGTCAGATCGAGTCGCGCCGGAGCATACGGAGACTTCGTTGTCGAACTTGACGACCACGTTGGCAGACTTCTGCGCAAGATCTCCGAACTCGGAATTGAAGAAAACACGATCGTCATTTTCACCAGCGACAACGGCCCGGTCGATCGCACCAGAGGCTATCCGTCCAGGTGGGTCAGAGGCGACACCGGCATATACGGCCACGATTCCAACGGGCCTTTCCATGGGTGGAAGGCGGGACTGCTGGAGGGCGGCCACCGAGTACCGTTTTTCGTCCGATGGCCCGGGAAACTCAAATCGGGAACAAGATGCTCGACGACAATCGTATTCAACGATGTGATCCCGACTCTGGCAGAGATGCTGGACCTCAGTTTGAACGACGAAACCGCCGAAGACGGCCGCAGTTTCTTTAAAGCACTGACGGGCGAAGCGAACCCCGAGTCGTTTCACGAAGCAATCGTGCACAAACACAGCAATGGTACATTTGCAATTCGCAGGGGTGCGTTCAAACTCACCGTGAACGGACCGAAAACCATCGCACAGATTATGGATGACGCATTTCCGGTGTCATTCGCACTGCACGACCTGGATCGTGACATTGAAGAGACAACCGACGTGTCTCGTAGCCATCCGGAGAAGGTGAAGCAGATGCATGTATTGCTTAAGAAATATGTAAGCAGCGACGGGAGACAATGACTCCACGCTGGATACGTTCGTGTGCAGTCGGGCAGGATCGTACACGACCGGACAGCTGGGGCGCAGGTCATAAGGCCAGTCGTCCGGACAATGTGTAACGAACCCCGCGGCGGTGCATGAAATCAGTGACACAATACAGCAGCAAAAAGAGATCAGGACGTTTGTATCAAAGCCATGCCAGCCAGTACCGTACAGAATTTGATCGCAGTCGTTTCCGGATGAAACGAACAGCACGATGACGCGATGACATTACATAGGCAACCCTGATGCGGGACGGCTCGAATACCTGAGCATGCAGTTGCTCGAACTTTTCCCATGACGCATACACCAAATACCGAACTGACAAAGTGAGATTTTCAATGACACCGCGAAACTATCGAACTGGCCTGTGGACACTTCGGATCCTCCTGCCGCTGGCTCTGGTTATTCACGTTTCTGCTGGCGCGCAGGAACAGCCTGACCGGGCCGTTCAGTCCAGGGTGCCTCAGGGGACAGTGACGTCGGGACAGTTCAGTGACAGTCAGGTGTTTCCGGGAACTCAACGCGACTACAGCGTGTACGTGCCGGCTCAATACAAGGCCGATAAACCGGCCTCACTGATGGTCTTCATGGATGGACGCGGTTATGCGAATCCGAAGGGAGCATTTCGAGTTCCCGTGGTGTTCGACAATCTGATTCACCAGAAGACGATGCCTGTCACTATCGCCGTGTTCGTCAATCCGGGGACAATTGCCGCGACAGTCCCGGGAGCGCAGGGACGCAGCAATCGCTCGTTCGAATACGATTCGCTGGGTGACCGATACGCGAATTTTCTGATCGACGAATTCCTGCCCGTCGCGTTGAAGCAGTTAAACGTATCAACCAACCCGGCAGATCGAGCTGTCTGCGGCATTTCTTCCAGTGGCATCTGTGCCTTCACCGTGGCCTGGGAAAGACCTGACCAGTTCGGCAAGGTGCTCAGCCATATCGGAAGCTTCACCAACATTCGCGGCGGCTGGGCTTATCCGGGGCTGATTCGAAAGACAAAGGACAAACCGAAGGCAATCAAGGTATACCTGCAGGATGGTCGCAACGATCTGAACAACCTGCATGGCAACTGGCCTCTGGGGAATCAGGATCTGGCAGCAGCTCTGCAGTTCGCCGGTTACGAGTACCGGCTGCAGATGACAGATGGTGGTCACAGTGGCAAATGGGCCGGCGAAGCATTGCCAGAGGCATTGAAGTGGTTGTGGGACGACAACGCCAAGTCGACCAATATTTCCATCGTCAATTCAAACCCAAAGTGGGAGCCGCATCCCGATGCCGTTGTTCAGGATGGCGTGCCGCAGGGCAAGGTCGAACAAATGGAACCGTGGGAATCGTCCATCTTCTCCGGCACAACTCGCGACTGGTCGATTTATGTGCCCGCTCAATATCAGGAAACGCAGCCCGCCGCGCTAATGATTTTTCAGGACGGCCAGCGAATGGGCAATGTGAAAGGCCACTGGCGCATTCCCACGGTGTTCGACAACCTGATTGCTCGAGGAGACATGCCGCCCACAATCGCGGTGTTCCTGAATCCCGGACACGACAAGTCAAAGCCTCGCAGGAATGGCAGGCATTCCAATCGAAGTTTTGAATACGACAGCCTGGGAGACCGCTACACCCGCTTCCTGCTGGAAGAAATTATTCCGGAAGTCCGCCAGCGCTACACGATCTCAGACGATCCTCAGATGCATGCCATCGGTGGTTCCAGTTCAGGAGCCATCTGCGCATTCACCGCGGCGTGGGAACGGACCGGCTTTTTCCGCAGGGTCTACTCGAACGTGGGCAGCTTCACCAATCTGCGAGGCGGCGACGTCTATCCGTCACTGATTCGCAAGTCAGAACCCAAGCCCATTCGTGTGTACATGGCAGACACCAGCGGCGACGTGGATAACGCGTTCGGCAGTTGGCCATGGGCCAATCAGCGGATGGCGTCTGCTCTGAAATACATGGGCTACGATACGCAATTCGTCTGGGCCGTAGGATATGCCCACAATGATAACTTCGGCAGTTCTCGATTCCCGGACGCCATGAAGTGGTTGTGGCGAAAAGAAACTCACACACCGGTGCTCGATACCAGCGGCGATCTCGGTGGTGACCTGACGCTGCTGAATCTGTTAATACCAAGCGAGTCCTGGGAACCGGTCGCGGACGACCTTGGATTTGCGGATGCGTTGTGTGCGGACAAAGACGGAAATCTATACTTCTGCGATATGAAGGCGCCGGCTGTTATTCGTATCAATGCAGATGATGGCACGCAGGAAAAGATCGCTGAAGAATCCGTCAGCGGTCTTGAGTTCAGTCCTGACGGGACATTGCTGTACGCGTGCCAGGGATCAAAGAATCGACTGATCTCAATCAATGTCAGCAATGGCGAAGTGAAGACGGTGGCCGAAGGAGTCAAGCCCAACGATCTGGCCGTCACCAGTGACGGCTTCATTCTGATCACCGAGACCGGCGCGAATCTGGTGACTCGGATCAACCCGAATAACGGAGACGTATCCCCCGTCGACACTGGTATCAACAAACCGAATGGCATCGCTCTGTCTAACGACGGCGGCACGCTGGCCGTGTCGGACTACGGCGGAACTCACACGTGGACATTCCGAGTCAACGCCGGTGCTG
This sequence comes from Fuerstiella sp., assembly GCA_029247265.1. GTDB lineage: Bacteria > Planctomycetota > Planctomycetia > Planctomycetales > Planctomycetaceae > Fuerstiella. The sequence goes on along the minus strand of JAQWLN010000251.1, from coordinate 7,968 downwards.
TTCTGGATGCGAAGATGCCCACGTTGCCGATGCGACTGCGCATCGACTCGAAAGGTGAATTCGAATTCCACAATCCACCACCGTACGTATCGACCTCCCGTGGCGACGGCATGGCCGTGGACAAACGCGGACGCTATTACGTGACCAGCGATCTGGGCGTCCAGGTTTTCGACCCCACCGGCCGCCCATGCGGAGTCCTGCCCAAAGTGGACAATGACCAGCCTTTGACAACCTGCATGCTGGCTGGCAGCGACCACAGTACTCTGTACATCGCGCATGGAAAGCGAATCTATCGACGAAAGTTATCCGTGGTAAAGCCGGCGCGATAGCAATAATCATGCGTTGTGGCGTTCCAGTATTGGTTTTCGCTCATCTTCAACGGACACATGATTGCCGTAGCCCTTGCGTTAGACCTGACTTACATGGCCTGCCAGCTGCATTCTGAGATATAATCGAAGACTTTCGTCAATCCGTCTGCTTCCATCTGCAACCCCATGACCTCTGTTCAACAACGACGCGATTTTCTTCGACTCGGCGTCACGGGTGTGACGGCGCCGCCGATCGCTGCTTTGTTGCAACAGCCTGCATCTGCGTTGAATCTGCCGAACGTATACCGTGGCGGCTTCGGGCGTGCTCGCAGCGTGATTGTCATGTATTGCTGGGGCGGGATGAGTCATCTCGACACCTTCGATATGAAGCCCGGTGCCGGACGCGAGATTCGTGGTGAGTTTGATCCCGTGTCCACCACTGTGCCGGGAGTTCAAATCACAGAGCACCTGCCGATGATTGCAAAGCAGATGCATCGTCTGGCAGTCGTTCGCAGCGTGCATCACCGGTCAGCGGACCATCGTAAGGCGGCTTATTGGAATCTGACGGGACATGCGCCCACCGGAGAGGATGGCGGAGTCACGCCTCCCGTACTTCCTTCGCGCAAAGACTGGCCGGGCATCGGAGCCCAGGTTGCTGTCGCCATGCAGCAGGACCGACGCTATCAGAACAGGAAGCGAGTCCAGCGGGTTAATCCAGAAGATGTCGTTGAAGCTCATAACAAGTCGGCGTTCGATTGGGAAAATATTCGCGTCATCCGAAAAGTCAGCCTGAGCACCGATGTTCTCGGTCCCGGACATTTCCCGACCGGTTCATTTGGTCGCCAGGACGGCTATACGAATAACGGAACGGTTGAACTGATTGGAATGATTGGCCAGGCGTTTGCCTCGTCAATTCCATTAACGCGTCAGACCACAGGACCGCAGGCTGACTTTTCGCAGATGGTGGTCGGTGACAGCACGGCTGGCGACTGGGGTTCTGACACCCACGGCCGATCCGGCAACCTATGCCTGATCGGCGACGGAGAACCCAGTGCTCCGCATGCAGGTTTCGGTTGCCACGCCAATAAATTTGTCACGCTGAATCTGGCCGAATTACGCAAACTCCATTTCGACTCAACCGACAAGGCGTTCATCCTGACGTGTCGCGTCGGAATCAATGGTGATCCAGGCGTCCATGCCAGTGCTGTCGGACAGGCGGGAATCTGGCTGGACGGAAAGCTGGTGGCGTTGAGTGAACTTCTGAGAAGAGATGCCCGTTCACAAATTCTGGAAGCTGTCATCCATCCGCAGGCAGAGTATTTGACACTGGCCATGCTGAATGGTGACGGATCCACCTTCTTCGACGACATCGCGATGCGGGATGTCTTCCTGCATGAAGTTGAGGGCGAGCTTCCCGAACCGCCCATCGACAAGGAAGCAGGGGAACCTGAGATTACCGCTCAACAGGTCACTGAAGACCTGGCGGCTAATTTGCCACGGACAATCAGCATTCCGTATCCGCTGGCGGATCGAGGAATACTGAACGGACAATTCGGCGGATTTCTTGGTCTGGAATATGATCCGGTGTTCGTTCACCCAGGCACAGGAACATCCTTCAAGGGAGTTTCGCCGAATTCCGGAACCGTGGATCTGGCATTTCACGGCGTGACGAAACGTCGGATGGCCGAACGCAGTCAGTTGCTGGATGGACTGAACGCGGGCTTGCCCAATTCTCTGGCGTCGAATGCGGCATTTCGTGCGCAGGCGTCGCAGGATCAGGCGCTCAACATGCTGCTGTCACCGGACGTCAAACTGGCTTTTGAGCTTTCAAAAGAAGCGAAAGTCACACGCGAGCTATACGGTAATCATGTGGCCGGTCAAAGCACTCTGCTGGGCAGACGCCTGACCGATGCCGGAGTACCACTGGTGACTGTCAATCTGAGCGTTGGAGATCTCAACGGGGCGTCCGGCGACAACTGGGATACGCACGGCAACAATTTCAATCGCCTGAAGAACGATCTGCTGCCGCCATGGGATCGCGCAGCCTCGGCGCTGATTCAGGATCTCACTGATAGCGGCAAAATCGACGACACACTGGTCGTGTTTCTAACTGAGTTCGGACGGACGCCGAAGATCAACGGTGCAGCAGGACGCGATCACTTCCCCAATTGTTACAGCGTTCTATTTTCCGGAGCAGGGGTTCAGGGCGGCATGGTATTGGGTAAGTCGGACACGACCGCGTCCCGGCCCGTCGAGGCAGCCTGCACGCCGGAAGACATTCACGCGACCATCTTCCACGCATTAGGCATTCGGCCCGACTTTCAGGTCCGTGACACAGACGATCGGCCGCTGGTGATGTGCGAGGGCACGCCTATGCCAATTTTCGGGTAGACGGACATGGGGTGGAGAATGGTCGCGGCCCAGTTACCGAAATCCCGGTTATGTGCCTTTTCCCGCTGCGGATTGATGTGTCTCTGCATGATCGCGATTGGCTGTGGCGAGGTTTCACAGGATAACGCGCGCAAACAACCGGCACCTGATGTCCAGGTCGTGCCGCCGAAGCGTCCTTCGTTCATGGAGCTGCGCAAACAGTCCCCCACGCAACTGACTCGGCGACACCCGGGCCCCTGCGAATTATGACAAGGACGCTCCGCCAGTCGGAGTTCGCGAAGTCTCGTACACGTCAGGACATCTGAGCCTGAAAGCGTGGTATGCCACCCCCAGTAACAAAGACAACGCCGACTCTTTTCCGGCTGTCGTCTACTTTCACAGCGGACACGCCTTTGGCGGCAGCAGGTTGGTCGGTCTCGGAAACGAATCACCCGGGTGCCGCATCGTACGACTGTAAGCACCAGCCTGAAGAAGCCAACGGCGACGGCACCTGCAGATTTGTGCGGGTATTGTATGTGGCGTGGTAATTGCTGATGGAAGACAATCGAATTGTCCTGTCTACAGCGCTATTGCCGGAGATCAGGCGAACTCGACACCGCGATAATTCAATCACACAGCCATCGATTTCAATGTGACATCTGGCTCTGGGTCCACGTAACATATCCTGCACCGCATCTCTGAATGCGCCGTCCATTTCTTCATGGCGACGAGGCATGAGTTGATTCGTACAACAAAGCCGAAAAACAACTTGTCGTGATGTCAAGAACCAGACACATGTTCATTCAGCGAACTGGCGCCTTCCTGAGATGCGGAACGGCGCTATTCATGCTGCTGGCACTGTTTGCCGCCATTAGTGCCATTGACCTTTCTGCTGTGGACAGTAGCGTCACCGTGTTGCCGACCTGGAACGCGAGAACGAGAGCCTTCGGGCACGCGCGATCAAACAGGCGGTCGATACAGAAACCGGGACTAAGACACCACTCGAGTGAAGTCGCAATACGGAATGCAACCTACTCGGCGGCCAGGTTGTCCCGTATCGAGACTCCGGCTGCAGCGCGTACGGCGAACATTGCGGCTATAGAACCAACAACTGCGACTCCGCCCAGAGTGATCAACAGTGGCTGCCATGGCAGGCCCGCTCCTGTCGATCGCAAATGCGGCAGCATCGCCAACAGAGCCGATGCGGAACCCAGCAGAATGCCCCACAGCAGCAGCACACAGTTCTCGTACAGGACAAGTCGCGAAATGCGAAACGTCGTGAATCCGACAGCCCTCATCAGGGCGATTTCTCGCCGGCGTTCGACCACATTTCTCATCATGACGGCGGCCAGTCCGAAGGTGCCAACCAGCAGACCCAGGCCGCCGAGCATTTGAAACGTCGACAGATACGTGTTTTGTACGGCAAGAAAACCTGCCAGGCGTTCACTGACAGGTTCGGCATCAAACCCATAATCGTTCAGAGTACTTTCCAGCCGTGTGGAAGTTGACGACATGGCATCTCCACCGGGAGTTTCAATCAGGAAGTATTTTGCTCCGACAACATCCGCATCTACGCGTTTCAGATTCGTGTCCGTCATGACCAGCACGCCCTGAAGCACGCTGCCGTCCAGCATGCCGACGATTTTCAGCGCATATTCCGGAGCCGATTCGCTGGGTACCAGGATCGTGCTGCCGATGCCCTTCTTTAAGCTGTACATCAGCGTGTTCATGTCGCCAATGACGGGAACCGTGGGCACTGTGATTTCTGAATTCGGTACAGCGGTACGTTCATGTTCATCCTTCAGCAGTTGCCAGGGAGTTTCGCCCGCTGTATCGGCGAACCGAAATCCCCCGCGGTCGATAAACTCATCGGTAGCGCCGATCAGTGTTGGAATTCGAGTCTGATACAGATTGACACAACTGGCATCGGATCCCGGCTTCATGCCGAATGGAAATATTTTCACTGCAGGGGGCAGCGCCGATTCATCAGTGGAAATGCCCAGACGAGTACGCCCCTCGTCGCCGTTCAGACTGAACAGCACGGGCTGTGCCGATTCCGCGACGAGCGAAAACCCACCGTTTCCGGAATTGACATCCGGGGTCTCGGACAGCGGATTCCGTCGCCCTGCGCCAACGGCGACGATAACAAACGTGGCAAAGGCAATCAGTGCCGTCGTCAGCTGGCTCCGCATCGGGCTGCGGGCGGCGTTTGCCAGAGAAAGACCGATCAGACCGGAGGTCGGCGAGCTGGTGGTATCTTTCTGACTTCTGCGACTTAGCGAAGAGCTGAGCAATGAAAGCCCTGCCGTCAGACAGGCGAATCCGGCCACGAAAAAACAAACGATCTGCCATGTCAGCCCGCCAAAAGCTTCACCGTTGGGAACGAGTCCTGCCACAACTGCCGCCGGGACAGCAATCGCCGTGATCAGTGAACCGGGGCCAATGAATCGGGAAACTCGTGACCAGCGCGACTTTCGTGCCGCCCCCACTTCCGCGGCCTGAGCATTTCCCGCCAGTTGCTCACGGATGGGTATGTCGCGGAACGATTTCAACGCCTGCCGAATAACGACGCCTGCGAGCGTGACTGAGACAATGCCGGCAACAGCCAGCCGAGCCGGTTGGACGTCCAGCTGTAGAAATCGAGTTCCCACAGCACCGACCCACCACGTCGTCAATCCATGAATCATAAGTTGCGCAAAGAACACGGCTGCCGCGACTCCGGCCAGCGTTCCCGCAATGCAAACGGTCAATCCCTCAAGCATGAACAGCCGACGAATCTGCTGTTCTGACCAACCAACAGCATTCAGCAGTCCCAACTGGCTCACTCGCTGCTGAATCCCAAGGCGAAACATCAGAGACGCCAGAATGATGGCTGACAGAATCAAGAAGAAGCTGAAGCCAATAAACAGCTGAGTGAAGTCATTCGCGCCAACTGCGGCCTCCAGACCTTCAGCGCGCACCGGCCGAAATGTCATCCCAAGTTCAGCCGGCTTCAGCTGACGAGGGATTTCGAATGCCAGTCGATCAGCAATCTTGCCCAATTGCTCGCTGGTGGGATTTTTACTTCCCTCGGATGTCGTAATTCTAGTCGACGTGTATTTTCCGTAGCGACTGTTCCAAAGTGATTCCGCCATTCGTAGAGACACGAAGGCTTTGGGAGTCGCTCGGTGCTCTGTCCAATAGTCGTCATCTCGTTCTGTGATGCGATCCATGTCCATGTCAAAAGGCTGATCCCAGTCGCCAAATGACTCAACATCGGTAATGCCCTCCACCTGCGGAGTCAAATGACGGTCGATGCTTGCGGGATTATCGGCTGCAAATATGCCCCTGACGGTGAATGTCCTTTCCACCTCCGGAAGCTCTCCATGGCTACCGACTTCATGCCATGCAGCGTTGACTTTGTCATTTGTCGATACGTTGAGGTCGTCAGCAAGCCATGATGACAGCACGATTTCATCGTCAGCCAACTCAGCCAGAGCGGTCCCATCAATCAGCAGAAACGGACCGAACGGAGGAGTAGTGTCGAATGGCAAACCCGCCACGATGGAATACATCGAATATCTTGTATCCACGTCGGTCCGGTCCGCAGCCGACAATTCGTTGACTAGATAGACCAGCGCAGGAGCCGTTTTCAGACCCAGGTTTTCTGCCGCGGCCACCACGGCATCGGTCAGCGGATCTTCCAGAATCATCCGTTCACTTTCGGCCGTCAAATATCCGCGGTCGGGGACAGTTCGAATCGTCAGTCCCACATCAGCAACGGTCAGATGCTGCGAAATGACTTCGTCAAGTTCATCCGTTGCTGCGGCGCTTGCGTCCGCCAGGTTTTCCGCGGCTGACACCAACTGTGTTCGCTGGTCGGGTGTGACGTTCTCCAGCAAGGACTCATTGATCGGATACCCAGCCAGAACGCAGTTGACTTTAGCTGATTTCGCCACCGGGTTTCGGGGACTCGCTTCCACCGCATACAGTCCGAGACGTTCCTGCAGAGTTGTCAGTGGCAGAAATGCGTTGTAAGGAAGCTGTTGCCCGGGATTCAGATCGAATCGAGATGCACCGATAGTTTCAGGAATCACCGAGGAGACCGTCAGAACGATTTCCACGTGCAGATCATCTCGTTCACCCAGCAGGCTGTCACGTGGAACAGACGCCGGCACTTCGACCCAGATCGAAACTTCGTCACCTTCGACGACCTTCAGCTCCTGAGCCGTGCGAAACCCCAGCACGACATTCCCATCCGGCGGTGACGGAACACCACCGTTCTCCAGAAAACGCCAGCCTGATGCATCGACACCCAGCAGTGTGACAGATCCCGCACGACGAATGCCGCCAGAGTCATCCTTTGCTTCAACACTACCGGTCACCAGAATCGCGGGAACAAGAAGCCTGCTTTCGATAACTTGCTCACCTGATGAACTTTCGGCGTTTGCGACAGCAGCGCCCGTATCTGACATTTCCGTGACAAGTGCCTGCCGAAAAAATCTTGGGGCATGCATCACATGAGTGATCTGCCCCAGACGCTGCTGCGTCATCCGGCGCAGACTGAAGCGAACGGAATCGCCGACGATCAGAGAACCACCGATCACGGCTGTTGAAATTGCAACAGCAACCAGCACAACAACGTTGATGCGTCGATAGTGCCAGATGCCGTTCATTACATACGAGAGCATTTTGGTGTGTTCCAACGTCGTGCACGACACGGTCTGTCAATAACACCAGGAAGTGGTGATGCGGGCAGGTTACAAAGCTGTCCGACGAAGGCCATCAATGACGAGTGAATCGCGCTACATGAGCCAACTGTCCGGTTCGCCTATTCTTGAACGATTTGGCGCCGAAGACGAGAACAGATCAAATATCTCATATTTCCCACGCGACAGCTGACCACCTAAACCCCTTAGCATCATGGCCTTGTGGCAATCCCTGGAAATAGTTCTGTAAAAATGGAATTACCGGATAAACTTCCCGAACCATAATGACGTTTCATCTGTCATATGGACATAACGGAAGTTCGCAGAAAATGGGCTGACGGTTCGCTCTTCGAGCCATGCCCGTGAAGCAATCACCCCGCTTCATTTTTCCAAAGGGTGATTTTTCTTCGACATAGGGATAAGGGATTCAAATTCTCTTATTCCGATGCTGGAAGACCCTGGTTATTCGGTGGAAGCAGGTGCTTTCGCCGGTCGGCGTCGCGGTAGTGTGCGACGCACCATCATGAACCGTACTTGCTCTCACAGAGCGCGGGACGAATTACAGGAAGGCAGAATAATGCTGCTTACAAACACGATTAATA
>JAQWLN010000061.1 GCA_029247265.1 Fuerstiella sp. | reverse complement strand
CAAGGATTCGCGACAGCAGCTGGCGGGTCTGGACACCGCGTTAATCGAGGAAGTTTCTGACAGGATGCGAGAAATTATGGCAAAACTCGCTCCGGAATTCGTTAACGCTGCGGAAGGTTTTGCAGATAGAGTGACATATATTCCGGTGTCAGCGCTGGGCCGCGGGCCCGAGGAAGATCCAAACACCGGAATGCTGGGCGTTCGACCCAGCGAAGTAAAACCGATCTGGGCTGAAGTGCCTTTGCTGTACATGTTAAGCCAGACCAGTACGGGATTAATTCCGTCTCTTGTCCGCCGTGCAAGGGAATGATTCGGCAGAACCGGGCGCTGCCGCTAACGTGCGTCTTGATCACATGGTTGCAGCGACCGGTGAGACAGATCCATCTTATTCTGGGCAGCAGCTCCACCTCGGATTGAGGAAACCCATTCATCTGGTCAACAGGCAAACTTTTTGTCCCGCCGAGGCAGGTCGCTAGTGAGTTTTGAGCTTGTTTATACATCAGCCCGCCATGGACTCAGGGAAGGTGCGAGTGGTTTCTGCACCGTTGCCGCCACTGACGGCATCCCGCGCGCACTGCACGAAAAGCTGGAGTCATTAAGCGGATACTCGCATACGGAAGCAGCAGCCGGTGCCGAGCCTCCCGTCAATCACTCACACCTGACGATTCGCATTCAGCGGAACATTTATCATATCGTGTCGCGCATCGGAGACGCGGGGATTGACTATACGGGGCGGACAAACAAGATCGCCCACCACCTGGCGCTTTCCGGGGCCGAGGCAGCACGGTTGTCTCACGGGCCGGCCGCATTGTTTGCCGACTACGGTTTCTGGTACGCAGACTGGGACGGCGAACCGGAAACGTTTTCGCCCAATCGTATTCCATCGTCACATAAAGAGCCCGTGGATGACTTCGGTACCTGGACGGAAGTCTTCGGCGACGCTGGCTGGGCGGGTGTGCTGGGCCATGCTGTCGCCAACGGACTGAAATCTGTCTCAATTATCGTCCCCAACCCGGACGTCACAATGATGCTGTTGCATGAAGCACTGCTGCTTGTGTCACCGTCCGACCGCTGGAAGGTCTGTTTCAGTACGTACTTCTCCCGGCTTGCTCCGGGAACTCAATGCCACTGGCGTTTCGTCCTTGATGGGACCAGTGAAGCCCGCAAATTGCGTGCACGGTCCCTCGGCCTGCTGGTCGATCCACGCGGATCGACCGGGGATCCGCCGGACGGGAACCCTTTCGTGGAAGCAGCTCGCGACAATGAGCCTGGTCGCGTCCATTCTGTATCCAGATCAACAACAGGTCGCAACGGCGATTCGACCAGTCGATCCGGCAGAGCGGGTGACGGATCGCGAACCCGGCGTTCAGGGCATCGGCATTCACAGCAGTCTCGTCATCCGGCTTCGCGGGGAGCCCGGCGACCTTCCACGCGAGATCTGGAATACGTCGAGGAATACACCGACGACGAAAAGACCGGTGACCGGCCAAGACGACGGAAACCCGGGAAAAACCGAAGAATACTCGTCGTGATCTTCCTGTTAATCCTGGCGATTGCTGTTCTTGGCTTCCTCGCAATTCAATGAGTATCATAGACTTCAATTCCTTCACAACGTGCTGATTCATGACAGCAGGGCTTGCAGACGATGGCTGATCTCGCAGAAATTCACGAGTTGCTGGAAAGTGTTCGGGTCACACTGAACAGTTCCATGAATCCGGACCGCGAACAACTTGACCGGTTCCACAACGAACTGGATGCCGAAATTCGCTCGGCCAATAAACGTCTGCGCGAGTGTGACACGTTGCTGGCGGACGGGCACCGCAGTGAAGCCATACAGTTGGCAGAGCAGGAACCGAATCTGCTGGAACTCGTTTCCATTCTGGACTTCCCGGAGTTGCCCGAATGGAATGACTTTGTCGCCGAACTCGGCCTGACCGTCACACCCGAATTGCAGATCGATATTGCCACAGATCTGAACGGTGCGTACGCCGACGACGAACCACTGGAACGTCTGATGAGGCGATTTCGAGTACACTCACTGGCTCGTGCACCACTGCGCAGCCGCATTGATCTGCTCAGGCAGATTGCAAAGCGAGATGCCGGATCATCCTATTGGAAGGACGATCTGAAGTCGTACGAACAGGCACGCATTCGACAGATTGCCGACGAATCTCGGGATGCGACCACGTCCCGCAACAGTGTCGAGCTGCGCCGTCTGTCTGACGAAGTTCACAAGAAACCATGGTCTGTCAAACCTGACCGTAAAGTCGTCGAACGCCTTGATCAGGCGATGGTGGAAGTCAGGCAAGGTGAATCAGTGGCCCGACTGTCAAGCGTCACCGCGGAGTTCAACGACGCAAGGTTAGACGGCGATGCGGAACGAGCAAGGGAACTGGGCGACACATGGGAAGAGCTGGCGCAGAAGTGCAATCAGAAATCAGAGGCATTCCGGGATGCGAAAGCAGCAGTCGCACCGTTATTTCGCTGGCTTCGGGATCTGGATCAGGAAAAAGAGGATGAACGACTGTTCGCGGCGGAAATCAAGAAACTGCAGCGTGCATTGCGGTCCGAGCAAAGTTCACTGGATGAGATTTATCGATATTACGACGCTGTTGATTCGATTGAAGGCTTCGAGATTCCGGAAGCCGTTCAGGCCAGGTACGAAGCAAGGCTGATCGAGATCGAGAAACAGCGAAAAATGAAGCAGTACATGACAATCGGTGGCATCGGCCTTGGCGTGATTGTACTGCTGGTCATTGTTGACATGATCTTGTTTTGATGGCATTAATCAACGTCCCGTCGGCGCATGTCTTCTGAACGACCGGCGACAACGGGCCATCCCTCACCGTACTGAGATATCACGTGGCTGGTAGATTCTACATTCGCAATCGTGGCAAACGCGTTGGGCCTCTGACGGTCGACAAATTGCACATGATGGCGAAACGCGGACGCTTTGGTCGACACTACGAAGTGTCAAAAGATGGCAAACGCTGGTCCCGCGCCGATGAGTTTCCCGAGCTGTTTCCGGACGATGGCGGTGCAAACGACGATAATTTCGACGACGACGGTGACGGAGACTATGACCAGGAAATCGACATAAACGCACCGCTGGTGGATGACGGACCGAAACCTCGCTCTCGCGCCAAAGGTGCCAGAACATCACGTGCACGACGAGGAAAGTCGCGCGACGAAACCAGCGCCCCACCGTCGTCACGTCGAAGCAGACCCACACGCGAATCTTCCCAAAGTGATGGTAAGGAATCCGGACGTCGCTCCAGCAAAAATACCGACGATGCCCCACGTCGCAAGCGTCAGGATCAGAATGACGACCCGGGGGGCGGCAAGGAGGTCGCAAAAAAGAAAAAGAAGAAAAAGAAAAACAAGTCCGGACCGGGCGTCTTTGAAGATGTCGTCGCCAAAAAGCCTAAGAAGAAGAAACGTGGCGGCGTAATGGGATTCCTGTTCGGCAGCGGAGAAACGTCCGCGGAACAGGAACCGCATCTGCAAAAGCTGCTGCATGTTCACGACACACTCCGTGACCTGGGATTTTCTGTCGACAAGCTCGTCCTCATCGGATCCGGTGGTGAGCAGATTTCCGTATCAGAACACATCGGTACGGGTGACGGGCCGCACCTGCTGGGGCTGCTGACAATCGTCGCGTTTCAGTCGAAGACCACAGACCTGCACCTTGAACCGACTGCAGAAGGTGTCGATGTTCGAATGCGCATTGATGGCACTCTGGTGCATCTGGTGGAGATTCCGAAGAGCGCCATCAACCGGCTGTACGGCATTGTCAAAGTGCTGTGTGAAACCAAAATGGGCGCCAGTCAGGAAGTGCTGGAAGGCAGTTACTCTGTTGTGGGGCCCAAACGACGGTCGGACTATCGAGTCAGCTTCACGCCTTCCGTGCATGGGCAGAAGCTGGCCATTCGCGTTCTTGACGTCGACAACGCCCCACAGACAATGAGACAACTGGGTGCTCCGGGGCGTATGATAAAGACCGTCAACGCCGTGATGAAACAGAATGCGGGCATGGTGTTGATGTGCGGTCCTACCGGGTCCGGAAAGACAACGACGTTGTACTCGATGCTTCGCAGTGTGGATTTCAAATCGCGAAATGTGATGACTCTGGAAGATCCTGTCGAATATCAAATCGACGGGATCACACAGATGAACATTGATTCTGAGCACGGCAAAAGTTTTTCTGACATGCTGCCGGCGCTCCTGCGACAGGACCCCGACGTTCTTCTGATTGGCGAAATTCGGGACAAAGAATCCGCAAAAATCGCAATGCAGGCTACCATGACGGGCCACCTTGTCCTGTCGACAGTCCACGCTCCGGACACACTGGCGACTCTGCATCGACTGCTCGACCTGAATGCCGACCCGAACATGGTCGCCGCGGCCCTGGACTTGATCATGTCTCAGCGGCTGTTGCGAAAGCTGTGTCAGGAATGCCGCGCGCGGCGCAGACCGAACGATGACGACAAACGCCGCCTGGGTGACAGCTTTCGCGACGCAATCTACGAACCTCGTGGCTGCAAAAAGTGCCTTGGCACAGGCTATTCGGGCCGCCGGGCAATCTTTGAATTACTGGACGTCAGGAAACAGGTGGGTGACGCAATTCACGGTAACCCCACGATCGTCGATCTTCGCAAGTCCGTCAAAGGCAAGGGATTTCAGTCGCTCCGCGTCAATGGACATTCCCTTGTCGCGCAGGGCGTGACAACATTTCAGGAAGTTGATCGTGTCATCGGTGTTGAATAGACCCCAATGATTCTGGTTCGTTATGCTGGCCCACCAACCAATTTGTATTTCCATATTTTCTTGGGAGCAATTCAATGATGCGTCTTTTATTTGCTGGCGTCATCTGCAGCAGTTTCTGTCTGGCCGCTGACGATGATTCGAAACCCCCGACGTTTACACGTGCCGGCCATACGACCGATACGCTGGACGTGGTTCGTCAGCGACTCAAAGACAAGAAGGCAGTGCTGCTTGACGTGCGTGAAAAAACCGAATGGGAGGCAGGGCATCTCAAGTCAGCGAAGCTCATTCCACTGAGTGTCGTCAGAACAGGCAGACTGACAAAGGAAATGCAAAAAAACCTGCCGAAGGACAAACCTGTTTACTGCCACTGCAGAAGTGGTGGACGCGTTCTGATAGTGTCACAAATCCTGCGAGCCAAAGGGTATGACGTCCGACCACTAAAGGCCGGCTACGAAAAGCTTCTGACAAGCGGTTTCGAAAAAGCTGAGGCGAAAACACCGTCCCGCTAAGCAGTTCGACAGTACCAAAACCGGGAAATGAGTCCGTGACCATCTATCGTCGCGGCCTGTCTACACGTGCCCCGGAAAAACCGCCACGATCGATCTGCCCGTCTCCGTTGCGGTCTTCGCCGTAAGGAACGCCACCTTCAAAATAGATGCCGAGTTCCTGACCTTTGGCAACGTGGCCTGAATAGACCTTCTTGTCCGTGGATCCGGAAAATTCCGTATTGGCAGCCAGCAATGCTGCGGTGATGTCCTTAGTTTCAGCATTAAGCGGCAATTGGTTCATCACCGTCCCGTCCATTCCGAACTCCCCTGGTCGAATGACCACAATGCTGGCTCCATCCTCCAGCCCTGTGACCGTTTTTCGCCACTGATCATCTTCTTCAAAGTCGATGTGAAAGCGACCAATGATGCCTTCATCGCTGGCAACAGAGCGAAGAGAGTTGCGAAGCGACGCGATTCGATCACCGGGACCGTTCACGACCACCAGCACTCGTTGATCTGCCGAAGCGACGTTCAATGCCTGACGCACACTGTGAAAGTCCTGAACCTCGGCCTGTTTCACATCAGCCGTGGCGGGATACAGCGCAGCCACGATTTCCATCTGCTCCACGGAGGATGACAAACTGCGGCCCAGCACCATTTCCGGACCTCGGCCTGCTTTTGTAAGCCAGTCTTGGCCGTCTGGTGACAGCAGACAAAACGCGCTGTTCTCAAATCTTCCATCCAGAAATGTACGAACGTACTGTTGATGTTCTTCACTTTCGTACGAGTCAATTCGCACACACACGAAACTGCGGGACGCTTCGATAAACTCGTCGGACGCGAACAGACCGTTCTGCGTTGCGGTGTACCCAGGTCAGAAGACACCCGATACGCCATGACACTGAGTTGCTGCAGCGACAAACATGATTGGCCGACCACTCCGTCTTGCTTCTGACAGGGCTGTCTCCCAGGTCGTGTACCACGCGATACCCGGTTCGCCGGGATCCAGATTCGACGCGCCCAGGTCTGACGGCCGGGGGCCGCCCTGGCCACACGCCAGAATGCCAAGCGTCATCACACAAACGCATGAGGTCATGGTCTTGAGTTGGTTCATAGCAGTTTCGGTCAGTTCAGAAAAATGGCAGCTAAGTGGCTGGATCGTGTCGATGCCACTAGACCTTAAACACAAATGGAGCCGTCAATCGTCGCGAGGAATCAGAAAAAAGACGACGCGCAACAGAAAACACGCGCAACAGAATCCCGTAAAACGGCACCCAAACGTCAGACAGTCACAACTCGGCAACCTCAATCGGATCTGCGGATGCCATAGGCAATGAGGCCGCAAATGAAAATAGCAGACCGTTCGACGACGTCCTTTTGTTTAACCAGAGTGTCTGTATTAACATGGGGTTTTCGACAGCTATCCACCCGTGCCAGCCGTTCTGCGAAACACCAACCTCGCAATGCCGCCCGCTCCTCCTGCCAGCCCTTCTGACATCGCAGTCACGCTCCGCGGCGGCGAAATCCCCGTCGTGGCCGCACGTGTAACTTCGGACCACGTCCAACGAATGCTCAGATGACAGCCCCGGACAACATCTGGGAATGTTCCGGCTGTACCTGGGAGGCTTGTGCACGAATCCGACTGAATTCCCCCGTGACATCCCGGCTGATGCGTTCGCAGCCCGTCCTTATGGGTGACTCAGACGGCAAGATGTGCCCGCGCAACCGGTACAACCAATTGCCCATCTTTCGGGAACGGCACAACCGTCAAGGTCGCAGACGTGTTGCTTTTGAACAACGCGACGTTGATAAAAATCAACGTCAGCATTGTCGTTCTCATCCTAAAGTTCCCGAGAGCACTCGACATTCTTCCCTTTGAAAGTTCTGCCTCAATGATCTGCCGAATCAATCCGACCATCGTTCTTATCGGTGCCGGAGCCGTCTCTAAAACATACGCGAAGGCTTTTGCAGAAAGTCTGCCGTATGAAATCGCAGCTGTTGCTGACGTGCGCAGGGAAGCCGCCGAAGAAGTTGCCGCCATGATCGGTGCTCAGGCATTTGATGACATTGAAACGATGATTGCGGAAGTGCTGCCAACGATTGCTATCGTATGTACACCGCCCGCTTCACACCCCGACATCTGCATCGAACTCATGAATATGGGTATTCACGTTCTGTGCGAACAGCCACTGGCCATCAAGTCTCACGATGCGAGACGCATGATCAATGTCTCAAAGTCCAACGACGTTGTGTTCACGATGGGATCACAATTTCGTTTTGCTGACGACCTGCAGGAAACGCAGCGCCTGATTAACTCGGGAAGCCTGGGAGACATCGTTCTGTTCGAAAACACGTTCGCCGGACAGGTCGACATGTCGCAACGCTGGAATTCCACCCCCGAGATCAGTGGCGGCGGCGTTCTGATGGACAGGGGCACACATTCGGTCGACATTATGAGATTCCTGCTGGGAGCTATCATCGATCTTCAGGTCGTCGAAGGACGGCGAATTCAGATGCCCGAAGTCGAAGACACTGTGCGCCTGTTCCTTCGTTCAGAATCAGGAGCTGCCGGCAGTATTGACCTGTCGTGGAGCATGAACAACGTGCAGTCACAATTTATCACCGTCTACGGCTCTGAAGGCACTCTGCTGGTCGGCCGGGATGAGTCGAAATATCGCCGAAACGACGGCGAATGGGTTGTGTTTGGAAACGGCTACGACGAGGTGGCTGCGTTCAGAAGTCAAATACTGAACTTTGTTGAAGCGGTGTATAGTGGACAGGAACTGATCGTCGATCCCGAAGACGCACTGGCTTCCGTGGTGACCATCGAGACGGGATACGATGCGCTGCGTACCGAAAAATGGCATCCCGTGACCGAGAAACTCGAACCCTGGTCACGTCCGTCCACGACGAAGTACGTTTCGCCGTAGTGCTGCTCCCTCGCAACCTGATGCCGAACATCGCACGACTTTACGGCATCACTGCAGATCAATTCTGCTGACGGAACGTGGCCGTTTGGCAGCTCCTGAGCCACGCGGCGGCTTGGCGCCAACCTCCGCGGTGGTGCCAGGCATAGCCGTCCGATATCCGGAATTGGTCACAGAATCAGAGTATCTTCCCTGCAGATCGATAACGGTTTCTTCGGGCAGCTCCTGAACTTACAAACTGCTGAGTGACACAAGGAAATCCCTTTCCCTGGTGGTATCGAGGGGCGCCGACGATCTCCGCACTCGGCCTGCTCGCCGGAAATCGGCTGCGTGGCGGCGCAAGGGCTGAAAGACGCGTTCCCTATCGAACTGTAGCGGTCACTTCCCGTATTGCCGTGTTTGTGTAGGATGCCCATCTTTGCGTCAGAATATTCGCTGAATGCGTCGTTCTGCGCGTGTTGTCCAGACAAATTGATCACTCAGGAAACACCACACAAGCGATGGCCAGGGAAAAAAACAAATCGAATTCGAGCAAGCCAACGATGGCCGAAACCGCCGACAAATTCCTGTGCTACCAGCAATCAGTGCAGTCGCCGGATCATGAAATCGACATTTTTGATCAGGCGTTCGATGATGCTTATGACCGCACACCAGTGTCTTTGCGCGAGGACTTCTGTGGTACCTTCGCCGTCTGCTGTGAGTGGGTGAAACGCGGCAAGAAACGGACGGCACTCGGCATCGACTTTTGTCCCGAGACTCTGCAATGGGGACGGGACAACAATCTGTCACAACTGAAGAAGTCCCAGGTACGGCGCGTCCAATTGCTGGAACAGGATGTGCGCATACACGATGAACCGACGGTTGACGTACTGGCGGCGCAAAACTTTTCGTTTTGGATCTTCAAGACGCGTAAGGAAGTCATTGAGTACTTTAAGGTTGCCCACTCAAACCTGAATGATCAGGGCATCATGGTCATGGACATGATGGGCGGTGGGGCTTGTTTCGACGAAACCAAGACAGACAAACGCACGATCAAAAAGGGAAAGAAGGGATTTCAATATCGCTGGCAGCAGGCCCGCTACAATCCCGCAACCGCCGACGCCAGCTTTTACATTCACTTCAAATTTGCTGACGGCAGCAAGATGAAGCATGCATTCGAATATCACTGGCGGTTCTGGACGATTCCGGAAGTCCGCGAAATGCTTGCCGAGGCAGGTTTTTCCGAAAGCCACATTTACTGGGAACTGGAAGACGAAGACGGAGAAGATTCCGGCGAATGGCAGCGTACTGAAGACCTGCCCAGCAATCCGGTCTGGCTGTGCTACATCGTGGGTGTCAAATGAATCTGCTTCAAAGCGAACGCGCCAGGATTGCCGGACGACTCATGGTTCGGACCGTGGCGCTCGTGCTGATTCTGGCTGGTGGTCTCAAGCTGGCGGAACTTGGCGCGGAAGACATGGTCGAGGGCCTGAAGAAGGCGAGCCTGATTCAGCACGTAATCCTGATCAGCGTTACTGCCATCGTTTGCGGAACTCTGTTGTTGATACCACGTACGACCGCACTGGGTCTGCTGATGTCGACGGCCTACTGGGGCGGTGCCATCGTTGCCCATCTGACTTATAACGACTCGGTGATGATGCCGGCAGTCTTTCTGATCGCGTTGTGGGCTGGTCACTGGCTAAACGCAGGAACACTCGCCATAGCGGCAGAAATCGGCAGGACAGAGTAAAATCCAGAGTAAAATCGACAGGGCATGATGATTGGCACATCAGGGTTGTCAGCGATTATGATGCAACCAGATTCGTTCTGCCACAACGATCGCTCCGGCGGTTGATTACGGTTCCAATGCGATATTCAAAGGATATCTGAATGCGCTGGATCATCCTGTCACTGACGATTTTCTGCTGGGACAGATCTGCCCTCGCGGTGGACAAACCTGACATCCTGCTGATCATGGCCGACGATATCGGCGTCGAAGGCCTTGGCTGTTACGGAGGGACGTCGTACAGGACTCCTCACCTTGATCGTATGGCCGCTGAGGGACTGCGATTCAGTACGGCGTATTCGCAACCGCTGTGCACGCCGACCCGCGTGCAGATCATGACGGGACTGTACAATAATCGAAACTGGAAGTACTTCGGCATACTCGACCCGTCGGCCTCGACCTTCGGACATCAGATGAAATCCGCCGGGTACGCCACCGGTATTTTCGGCAAATGGCAGCTGCAGTCGTACGACCCGCCCGACCTGCCAAACGCGGCGGATCGCCGAGGCACGGGCATGCATCCGAAAGACGCAGGATTTAACGAATATGCCCTGTTTCATTCACTGCACACAGAAGACAAGGGGTCGCGCTTCGCCAATCCCACGATGCTGGAAGGGGCAGCCGGTTCACCAGGAGAACTCAGAACCTACGACGACCGATATGGGGAAGATGTCTGGGTGGAAAAGATCGTTAAGTTCTTTGATGAACATCGCCACGAACCCACGTTCGTTTACTATCCAATGGCGCTGCCGCATCGTCCGTTCGAGCCAACACCGAACACCCCCGGCTGGAACCCGAAAGCCGTTCCGGAAGAAGACGTAAGATTCATCACGGACATGGTCGAGTACATGGACACTGCCGTCGGCAATCTGATGGCGGGGTTGCAGGCCAAAGGGCTTCGCGAAAACACCCTGGTATTGTTCTATGCAGACAACGGATTCCATCGCAAGGTATTTTCAAAACTCACCGACGGCCGCACAATACAGGGCGGCAAGGGCGAGCCACTGCAGACAGGAATCCACGTGCCATTGATCGCCTCATGGCCCGGGCACATTCAGCCTGGGGTCTGTGACGACATTGTCGACGCGTCGGACTTTTTACCAACGCTGCTGGAAATCGGAGGCTCTGCAACGCCGACCAACGACGAAACGGACGGCGTTAGTTTTGCGCCGCAACTGTTCGGCAGAGCAGGGCGGACACGGGACACTGCGTTCTTCTGGTACGACCCACGGCCGGGCTGGGACAAGGAACGATTTCACCGCAGTGTCTTTGCGGTCGACAGAGACTACAAACGCTTTCGCGATGGTCGACTTTTTCGTCTGACAGATCAGCCCCTGGAAGAAATCCCGGTCGATCCATTGCAGATGTCGCCGGGAGACAAGACTGCGGATCAGAAACTGGCAGCTGTCATTGATCGAGTGCTGTCCGGTTCTGATGAACCGCCGCTGGTCAATGCCCACGGCAGACGCGAGCATGACTTGTTCCAACTGCCCGCGGACAGAAAAGAAACGGATCAGATTAACAACGATCTGCTGGCGACCGGACAACAGATTTCCTACGGCGGTTCTGACGTTAAAGAACAGAAATTGTGGATCTTCCCGCCACTGGCGGCTGAACCAGGGGAATTGCGTCCCTGCGTATTCTTTATCCACGGCGGTGCCTGGGGTGGCAGTCCCGCCAGTCTGGCGGCTCAGTGCGTGTATCTGCAGCGGCGAGGCTACACAACGGTGTCGACACATTTTCGTCCACCGAAAGGAAACCTCACGCCAAAGGACACTCTGAAAGATGCCAGAAAGGCATATCGCTGGATTGTCGAACATGGTCGTGAATACCACATCGACCCGGATCGAATCGTCGTGTCAGGTGGATCCGCCGGCGGTCATCTGTCACTGGCACTCAGCACGATTTCGCTGCACGATGACCCGGTCATCGAAAACCTGCCGCAAGGTTACGTCCTGTTCAATCCGGTCATCGATCTAGTCGACGGCTGGTCAGGCGGTCGTAAGAAGTGTGAGGCCGCCGGAATCGATCCACTGAGTCTCTCTCCAGCTCACCACGTCCGGTCCGGCCTGCCACCCACTCTGATTCTTAGCGGCAGCAACGACGGTCTCATTCCACCTCGTCTGATCCACGCATTTCAAATGCGAATGAAACAAGTGGGGAGCGAATGTGAATTTATCGAGTACCCTGGCGCTGGCCATGGCTTCTTCAACTATGGCCGCGAAGACAACAGGTATTTTCGCCTGACCATGCAGGCGTTTGAAGACTTTCTGTCACGGTTGAATCTGTAGCACCGACAAACAAACCGCCCCGTTGCACTATTACGAGATGATTCTACTGCATGGAACTATGAAATGAATGGGCTGACCCGCGTCGTCGTACTTGTTCTTTCCGTGACCGAACTTCTCGTCGCGGCACAGAAACCCAACATCGTGCTGATCATGGCGGATGACATGGGCTATTCCGACATCGGTTGCTACGGAAGCGAAATTCAAACGCCGGTCCTGGACGGGCTGGCCGAAAACGGACTTCGCTTTACTCAGTTCTACAACACGTCACGCTGCTGCCCGACCCGGGCCGCATTGCTGACCGGGTTGTATTCGCATCAGGCGGGAATCGGTCTGATGACAGGTGACCATGGCTACGATGCCTATCGCGGAGACCTGAATCGAAGTTGCGTCACAATTGCGGAAGCTCTCCAACCGGCGGGGTACCGCAACTACATGTCCGGCAAGTGGCACGTGAATCGGCACACAGGCCCCAGGGCCGATAATTCCAACTGGCCGATGCAGCGCGGGTTCGACCGTTTTTATGGAACGATCACAGGCGCCGGCAGCTTCTTTGACCCTGCCACACTTTGTCGAGGCAATACGTATATCACGCCCGTCAACGACCCCGAATATCAGCCGGACAGCTTTTACTACACGGACGCGATCAGTGACAACGCGGCAAGTTACGTCGCTGACCATTTTCACGATCACAGTGACAAACCGTTCTTTCTTTACGTTGCCTACACGAGCGCTCACTGGCCGATGCACGCGCCCGCAAGGGATATTGCGAAGTACAACGGAGCGTATGACAACGGCTATGGGCCTGTCCGCGAAGCTCGTTACCGCAAGGCGATCGAAGAGGGAGTGATCAGCGACCAATGGTCCATGTCAGCAGGCGCGGTTAACTGGGAGAAATTCCGGCACAAGGAATGGGACATTCGCTGCATGGAAGTCTATGCAGCAATGGTCGACCGAATGGATCAGGGCATCGGACGCATCGTCGACGCGGTCAGGCAGGCAAATGCGATGGATAATACGATCGTCGTTTATCTGCAGGACAACGGTGACTGCTCAGAAGGCTACGGGCGGAATGACAACGAGGGAAAACGGAGCAGGTTTGACTTCAAACCGTTCGGGTCAGACGACCTGCAGACGAAAATCTGGCCACCGATGCAGACTCGCGACGGCCGGTGGGTGCGCACCGGTCCAAAGACAATGCCGGGAGCAGAAGACACCTTCGTAGCGTATGGGACTGGATGGGCCAATGTCTCAAACACGCCGTTCCGAGGCTACAAACACGATGGCTACGAGGGAGGCATCAGCACACCGTTTATCGTGCACTGGCCAGCCGGCATCATCAAAGAACATCGCGGCGAGATCGTCTCCGATCCGTCTCACCTGATTGATCTGATGCCGACCCTCCTGCACGCAGCCCGCTGCGAATACCCCGATGAGTATCTGGGCCAGTCGATCCAGCCGATGGAAGGCGTAGATCTTGGCCCCGCCTTTGGCGGGACATCAATTACGCGCAACAAACCGATCGGCTTCGAACATCACGGAAATCTTGCACTGCGTGACGGTGGCTGGAAAATTGTGTCTGCGTACCGCAAAGATCAACCCACCCGCTGGGAACTGTACGACATGCTGCAGGACCGCACGGAAGCGATCGATCTTGCAGGCTCGAACACCGACAAATTACACGAACTGATCGGCAAGTGGCAGATGTGGGCAGATCATTTTGGTGTTCAGACCTGGCCGTTCGAAACGAAACGTGATCAGAAAAAGAATCCGAAATGAAGCACCGAAGTCGGCAACTGCAAGTGAAACAGGCAACAATCATATTCGCTGTGATCTGTTACGTGACCGTTCATCCGACAGCACACAGCAAGGACAAATCGCCGGCACCCACGGAGACAGCGGCTGTCGCGTTTGATCAGGGTGGAAAATTCAAAATGCTTTACGACTGCCGGCAGCGACCTCAGTCGGTTCTGCTGCATCACCGGCTCTACATTGTTTACAACGCAGACGCCCACCCGACGCAGAATAGCAAGGGCAGCGCCTACCCGATGATCATCACTTATGACATACAGCGTCGTCGCTTCTCAAAGCCCGCTCGACTGGGGCGCAAAAGAACCAGTGACCATCATTTCAGCCCGATAATCTGGGCCGATGAAGATGATTACCTGCACGTTCTGTTTGGTTGTCACAAGACACCGGGCACTCATCTCGTTTCAGCACATCCCGCAAAACCTGGCCCCCCGGAAGTTGCCTGGCTGGAGGCGCCTCAGATTGCCCCGAAACTGTCCTATCCAACGGTCTACGGAATCCACGGCAACAGGGAACTGATTTATTATCGCACGGACGGTCACACCAGCTCCTGGACTTACCGGATCAGCGACGACAATGGCAGAACCTGGGTCGGCCCTGAACACAATGTTACTGATCTGGATTCGAAAGGCCGACTGGACTGGTCTTCCTATCAAACCAAGGTGCCGAGTAAAGATGGCAAACATCTGCATGTCGTGTACACAGACTACGATGACAACAAGAATTCGCCCGATCCTCACAGGTTTTTCAATCCTCGCTATAATCAGGGCGTGTCGAACGAATGGAAATACAATCTTTCATATGTGAAAATCGACGTGCAAACGCACGTCGTTCGCAATGCAGATAGAGACGCCCTGAAAACACCCATCGATATCGATTACTCGAAAGCGAACTGCGAAATCTGGGACACGCAATGGCGCGGAGCCGGTATACCACCTGTGATTTCACTGGATAAAGACGGCGAACCCACATTCCTGCACGTGCTTTCAGAAGACGACCTGCAGACTCACCGTTATCACTACGTGCGGCGAGAAAAAGGGCAGTGGACTCAGACTCCGATTTGTGAGTCCAATCACCAGTGGAACAGCGGACACCTGACCAGAGACATCAGCGGCGGCATACATGCCTGGGTTATTGTCGGGGAAGGCTATCTGGGAGGTGGCTACATGGACCGGCATGGTGGAGGCAGGATCGAAGAATGGTTTTCTGAAGACACAGGCAATACCTGGAAAAAGCGACGCAACGTGTCCCCGGACCTGAATCGCTACTCCGGCTGGCGTTTCAACAACATTCAGCCTGTCGTCCGACCAAATGGCAGCCAAGTAGATGGAATGCTTCTGTTTTACGGCTGGAAGGATCAGAATGTACCTGCAGCGACAGCCTTCCTGCTGCATGAATACACCGGGCTCGGCCTGGGCAACCGACCTCCATTCAGAAATAGATCCGGACAGCCTTCATTATGAAACCACCTACAATCAGATCCATGATGCTGCTCGCTACCTGCCTCCTGGCCGTGTTCGGCAACAACGCGGACGCAGACCAGAAGCCGCTCAAGGTGTTCATCCTGGTTGGTCAGTCCAACATGCAGGGGCACGCCCATGTGCGCACATTTGAGCACGTCGGCATGGATCCCAAAACCGCACCGCTGCTTCACGAAATGCAAAACGACGACGGCACGGCGCGAGTCTGTGAAGACGTCTGGATTTCCTATCTTTCGAGTAATGGTGAAAAACTCGGGCGTTTGACCTCTGGCTTCGGGGCGGATGAAAACAAGATTGGCCCGGAACTCACCTTCGGCATCTACATGCAGAAATCGTTGAACCAGCCGATCCTGATCATCAAGACCGCCTCGGGCGGCAAGAGCCTGCACACAGATTTCCGGTCACCGAGCGCCGGGCCCTATGAATTCAATGAGGCTCAGCTTGAAGGATTCCGGAAGCAAAACAAGGATATTGAAGCGGTCAAGGCGGACAGAGTGAAGGCGACTGGCCACTACTACCGCCTGACGATCGACTACGTAAAGAAAGTCCTAGCGGATATCAATCAGGTGTATCCGGACTACGAATCAGATCAGGGGTACGAATTGGCTGGCCTGGTCTGGTTCCAGGGATGGAATGACATGGTTGATCGCGGCGTTTATCCCAATCGAGACAAGGCGGGCGGTTACGACCAGTACAGCAACACACTCGCGTGTTTCATCAGAGACGTGCGAAAGGATCTGTCCGCTCCCGAACTGCCGTTCGTAATCGGCGTCATGGGAGCGGGTGGACCGGTGGACAAATACCTGCCCGACCAGCAACGCTACAGCGGGATTCACACCAACTTCCGCATGGCAATGGCAGCGCCGGCACTGATGCCTGAATTCAAAGGCAACGTCACGGCCGTGCTGACAGAGAACTACTGGGATCTGCAGTTGGTGGATTTGCGGGCAAGGGAAGCGAAGATCAATCAGAAGGTAAAGAAGCTTCAAACAGAACAAGAGCTCAGTCGCGAAGAACAACAGGCGACTCGGGAAAAACTTCGAGCTGAAGAATTCAGCGAACGTGACCTTGAAACCCTGCAAAAGGGCGTGTCCAACGCTGAATACCATTATCTGGGTTCCGCAAAAATCATGGCTCAGATTGGCAAGGGGTTTGCCGAAGCGATGGGAAAGATTGCTGTAACGCGGAGCTCATTTGACGAATGAGCAAAGTTTTCTCACAAGCTGTCAGCCGCGATTCGTGCAAGCACAGCCACCACCAATAGAGGAGCAGAGATGACCCAAATCGCCACCCGTTTTTTCGCGTGCTGTGTACTTGCCAGCTGTCTGACCAATGTTGCAACGGCACAGCGCCCGCGTTCCTCAATTGTCATCGGCGAATCACTGGCTGATGTGAAGAACCCCGAAGCAGGCAAGCTTGATTCGCCCTTTGGAGTCGACTTCGACAAACAGGGCAACATGTACATTGTGGAATTGTCCGGCGGACGAGTTCACAAGCTGGATACGGCTGGTCAGTTCACAACAATCGCGGGCGACGGCAGTGAGGGATACACAGGAGACGGTGGACCGGCCAAAGACGCCACGTTCAACGGCATGCACAATGTCGCCGTGACTCCCGCAGGTGATCTGTACATTGCCGACAGCTGGAACCACTGCGTTCGCCGGATCGATGGCAAGACGGGAATCATCACGACGGTTGCGGGAACGGGAAAGCCGGGCTTCAGCGGTGATGGCGGACCTGCCTCCGCGGCCGAGTTCAATTTTCTGATGTGTGTCTCACTGAATTCCACCAATAACAAGCTGTATGTGGCCGATCTGAAGAACCTGCGTATCCGCATGGTAGATCTGAAGACCGATACGGTCAGCACAGTCGCAGGTAATGGAAAAAAGGGCGTGCCCACCGATGGCAACATGGCAACGGAAAGCCCTCTGGTTGATCCACGTGCGGTGGCCGTCGATTCGAAGGACAACGTGTATATCCTGGAGCGAGGCGGCCACGCTTTGCGTGTGGTGACGCCTGAAGGCAGGATTCGCACCGTCGCAGGGACTGGAAAAGCCGGAGGTGCTGACGGGGCTGCGTTGGCCGCCCAGCTGAATTCACCCAAACATGTCGCGATCGACCTGAATGACAACGTGATTATTGCCGACGATCAGAACAAGCGAGTGCGGCTTTATGATCCGAACAAGGCCACCGTGACAAGTATTCTGGGCAGCGGCGTCGAGAAACCGCGACGCGGGCTGTTGCGTCCTCACGGCGTCTGCGTTCATGAAGATGGGTCCGTCTATGTCGTCGATACCGGACACCACCGTGTCCTCCGCCTGAAATGACGGGTGACGCGAAAGCCGTGCAATCGGCCGATCTCTGCCGGCCCCTGATCATCATTCGATTCTAAACGGCTGAAAGCCGCAACCACGTATCCGTATCCACAAGGCAAACTGTCATGCAGTATCGATTCGTACTCCTTCTTTCCAACTGCTGCCTGTTTTGTCTGCCTGCAGCAGTCGTTGGACAGACGCTGGCTTCCAGTCAGAGTGCGTGGTATGAAAAATACAAGTCGCAGGAGAACGTTCCGAAGCCCGGCGAGATGTTGCTGAACACCGACCGGGAACCTTCGTTTACCGAGGGATTTGAACCGTTGTTTAACGGCAAAGATCTGACGGGCTGGAAGCCGCTCGGTGGGACTTGCGAATTCACAGTCAATGAAGGAAGCATCGTCGGCACCTGTGTGCCGGGATCCAACAGTACCTACCTGTGCACTGACAACCGCGATTTCAAGGACTTTGTATTTACATGCGACATCAAGTGGAAAGTCGACACCAATACGGGCGTCATGTTTCGGGCTCAGTCACGGCCAAACAAAAATGGTACTCAGACCGTATTCGGTCCTCAAGGTGAGATGGAAGGCCATGAGCAGAAACGGGGTTGGTCCGGCGGCATCTATGGCCAAAGCTGCGGGGGATACTTCTATCCGTTGTGGTTGAAGGAGCACACACAGGTGCGGGCAGCGCTCGTCAAGGGCCAGTGGAATCGATTGACAATTTCGGCCAAAGGAAACGTCGTTAAGAGCTGGGTGAACGGAGTCCCGGCGGCCCATTGGATCGATGATGGAAGTTATCCCAAAGGCTTCTTCGGGTTGCAGATCCATAAGGGACCGAAGGGCGTCGTCCGCTTCAGGAACATCTGCGTCAAAGATCTGACTGAAGCTTCATAATGTCCGCGGACGCTGAATTCGGTCGTCGCAGAGCGACCACGATGAGTGGCTGTTTTTTTATTATCTGGCTGGTTTGCGCACGCCCTTGACTCGACTGCGGTCAACAGCGCGACCCTGCGCTGGGTAACGGTCCAGAACCTTCTGGAGTGCAACTCTGGCCTGTTGGGATTTGACGGTGCCCTTGCTCACGGAAATGACATCCTGCTCCAATACGTCACGGACGGTGTCGTACAGTTCACCATTGCCGTAGAGTTTGAATTGTTTGTCACGGGCGTAACGTACTTCCCAATGGTTGTACTTGTCATCAAACTTCTGTGCATAAGGACGCGGAAAGTAGTAACCGTAAATCCAGTCGCGCGTGTTACCGGTGCGGCCCTGCAACTGCGGCCAAAAGCTTTGACCGTCGCCGTCGGTGATTTTTTTCGGCTTCAGCCCCGCTGCTTCCACGATGGTTGGGAAGAAGTCAGAAAAGCAGATGAGGTCATTATTCAACTGCCCAGCCGGAATCCTACCGGGCCAGTTGGCGATCAGAGGCACATGGGTCCCATGATCATGCGTAAACCCCTTGCCCCCGGTAAACGGCTGGCCCTGATACGGATAAGTCAACACATGGTTGGTGCCGTTGTCACCCGTGAAGATGAGGAGCGTATTCTCGCGCAGACCATTGTCGTCCAGAGCGTCAACGATGCGGCCAACGCATTTGTCCATGTAGCCGACCATGTCGATGAAGTTTATGACGTTGTCTTTTTCGTTGCGATCGACACTGTCCGGGGTCGGCGGAAAAGGGTTGTGCACCAGCACCATTGGGTAATACGCAAGAAAAGGCCGATCTTTGTTGTTACCGATGAAGTCAATGATGAAATCAGTCATGACATCAGGACCGTAAGTGCCGGCGGGCAATTTCAAAGTCATGCCGTCCTGAACGTATGACGGATCCCAGTATCGTGGGCGTTTGGAACCAGGAATATTCCAGAGACAATGGGTATCAAAACCCGCCTCACCCGGCAGTATTCCTCGGTCGTTTCCTGCCAACTGCCACTTGCCGGCAACCGCCGTGCTGTAACCGAACTTTCTGAAGCGATCGGCAAACGTTGGCTCGCCTTTCGGATAGACGCCAAAGTCCTGGTAGTTGTGAACGTTGGACTTTCCTGACATCAGGTTGACACGACTGGGGGTGCACAGCGGGGTGGAATGACAGTTTTCGAAACGAATGCCCTCTTTCGCCAGGCCGTCAAGAACGGGCGTCGAAAAAGTCTCGCTGCCATAACTGCTGAAACATTCATAGCCCACGTCGTCCGCCATGATCAGCACAATGTTGGCCGGTCGGCCTGCGTCAGCAGCGACCGTCATCGTGGACAACGAAAAAACGAGGCAGAATGCGCACAGAGCTGAACGATTCATAGTGACTACCTCGGTAACGATTGAATCACTGGTGCGACAACCCTCAACCCGGGTTGTGCTCAACCTTGCGATAAAGAAAGGCATCAGACGTAAGCAGTGATGTGAGCATCGCTTTCATGCTGCCACCGTTGTCGCGATAGGCGTGCCAGGCGGCCTGCAGAACAGCGGCATCGTTGATAGTCTCGTTGCGGCCCATCCAGAAGCGGAAAGCATGGCGAACAAAGACCTGTTCGGCGCGTTTGCTCTCCGCGAGCTTCTGAATCATCTCAATGGCATTGGAGACTTTGCCGTCGATCCTCGGGTCGCCGGAATCGATGATCTCGCCCGTAGTGTCGACGGGTTTGTTAAGTTCAAGTTCCCGAAACAGGCCCGCGTGGTTGTACATTTCGAACGGCAGACCCAACGGATCCATCTTCCTGTGGCAGGTCCAGCAGTAAGTGTCCCGTGTGACGTGCATGCGTTGACGCAACGTGCTCTCGGGATCATCCGGCAGCATGGCGTCCACTGTGATTGGCACATCGGGAATGCCACCGCCAAGCAACCGTTCGCGAATCCATCGGCCTCGCAGGATGGCATGATTGTCCATAGCGTCCGAGTGTGAAACCAGCCAGCTGGGATGGGTCAGAATGCCCAGACGCTGACCATCTGGCGCCGTGGCCAGGATGCGGT
Organism: Fuerstiella sp.; assembly: GCA_029247265.1. Taxonomy (GTDB): domain Bacteria; phylum Planctomycetota; class Planctomycetia; order Planctomycetales; family Planctomycetaceae; genus Fuerstiella. The sequence continues at coordinate 24,530 of JAQWLN010000061.1, read as the reverse complement.
CTGGTTTCATGGACCCGTTGCCGAAGCTGCGGCGACTCACGCGGGCAAATATTTTCGGCCCCGAAAGGTCTGCCTGGGCAACATCATGATTCTCGTTCGTTCGCTTCTTCCTGTTCGCGGTCTTCTTCACCGCCGCCAGCACTTTCCTTTGTCGCTCCAACGACCTCTGAGTCGCCTTATCTTCGGGGTTGGCCTCCAATCTGGCCTCAAGTTCGGCAACCTCGTTTGCTGCCGCCGACAGTTTGGCGGCGTCCCTCTTTGTCGCCTCTTCGGCTGCCTTCTTGGCAGCAGCGACGGACGCCTTTCTTTCTTCAGGCGTGTTTTTCCGGCCGAAGTAGACATTGTCAGTCATGGTGGCGACGACCCTGTCCGTCGTGAGCAGCTGCTTAAGCACGTCCCTGTCTTCCTGCAGGATGAGTTCAATCAGACGATCCGTACTCGCAGTCGCGTCAAACATCGCGCGATAGTGGGACGTTCCCCTGTTGCTGGCGCCCGTATCCGCCAGCGCTTTCGAGTCCTTGCAGATGTAGCCACCACGATCGTAGTCGAAGTAATCACGGAAAAATCGCAGGATACGCGGCTTACGGATGCTGTCGTCGGCCAGCATGCGTTCAACTTCGCGTTTGACATCGGCCCTGTTCCGCATTTGCCCATTGACGATTGCCTTCCGCAGTTCACCGTCCGGCTTGATGTATCTCAGTGCGTGATTCACCGCCAGGCCCAACTCCCAGTCCTGAAGCATAGCGCGACCATGCCGATCCGGTTTGCTGCTTTCGACCAGCTCCGGCCTGAAGAGTGCGTCGCGATCGAGGAAGATGGAGGACAAACCGAGGACAGCACCATCATTCCTGCCGAGCTTTTCGATCGACTGTTTAACGATTGCCAGGTAAGAATCCGATTGATCCCTGGTCGGCGGTCGGAAAGTGAGCGCTTCGAAGAGGTAGTCCACTGCAGCAATTAAATGTTCGTCCGAGACACCCTCTTCTTGCATGAGATCGTGTACCGGCGTCAACGGACGTACAACTTTGGTGCTGTAGACGAGAGCAGTAGGCAGGCCGCGGATGTCGCCGACGATCTCATACGAGTTGGGATCGTCGGTGATCTGTTCCGGGTTCGCGATGCTCAGCGGGCCGTAGGCCATGTAGCGGAGGATGTCCCCTGCAACACCCATAATCTGTGTCGCTTCTGCACTGTTGACCGTATAGAAGTCCGGATAGTTTTCAAGTCCGTGATCACGCGCCGTCGACAGGACGGCTGGCACACTTTTGACCGAAGTGGCATAGGCGACGGTCCCGCCCTGCCATTTGATGATGCGGTCCGTCCCAAAATAGAGCTTAAGTTCACCGCCGTGGTTGGTGGGAACGACATCTCCATGGGTGCGAAGACCTGGCTTTTCCCGATTGAATTCCGGCTCCGTATTGATCAGCTCGTTAAGGCGCGTGATGTGTTCCTGGAGTGTCACACGCCAGAGACGTGCCGGTGATGATGTCGGTTTGAGTTTGATGCCTTCGGGCAGCGTGCCGAACAGCAGATCGTGATCGACGTAGTTTCCCTTGTTCGGATCCAGGAGCGCACGGAACCCACCCTTATCTCGCATGACGCGTTCCAGTTCACCGACGATCCAGTCGGAGAACTGCAATCGTTCAACGACGTTTGGCTGGTCCGCATCTTGGGGCGGCATCTCCTTCAAGGTAACCTGCGCCCACACTGATTTCCAGATGCCGGCGTTGAGTTCGTCAATCGGCCCCAGCTCAGTGAGCGACAGATTGCCCTCAGGATCCGTCTCACCATGACAGTCGACACAATGACTGGCCAGAAACACTTTGGCAAAACTGGCGAAGTCTCTGTTGATCTTCTGGCCAGGCGTGTAGGTCTCGCCACCTGCAACCGGCAGCACGCCCCACGAGAGCATTACTGCCAGAACAATTGTGACCCTATTCATGCCAACACTTCCCTCAGCGGGCCGGTACTCGCGTCGAACTTTTTGGCCAATTGCTCGCTCATATTGAAGCGATCAACATTCTGCCCGGAGACTTGCAGCAGCGTCGCGTACAACGCATTGATCGGGCGTTTGCCGTCCAGTTGTGTGAAACAACCGGTCTTGAATGCGCCATCGAAGTTGCCCAGCAACATGACCGGCCAGTTGGCACCGCTGGTATGCTGTTTGTCCGCGTTGTTGCTGGTATAGACGATCAGCGTGTTATCCATCATGGTACCACTGCCTTCCGGCACGCTCTCCAGCGACTCCATAATTCTCACCAGCATGCGGCTGTTGTACTGACGGATCTTGATCCAGATCGGATTGTCGGGCTGCTCCATATGCCCAAGGTTGTGACCTTGTTGCTCGACGCCCAGACCTTTCCATGCACCGAAGATCTCGCCACGACCGGACCCGATCGTCAGCGTATTGGTAATACCCGACGTAAGTGCGGAGATGCCGAGGTCCAGCAGAACATCGTGCCAGTCTGTTTCAAACTCCGGCTTGGTGTATCGTTCGTCCACCACAGGCGCGAACTTGCGCAGGTGATCGGCAACCGTGCCAAGGCGATCCCGCAGGCCGTTGACATCCTGGAACCCCCGCACGTATTGGCCGTAGCGCTGACGATCGGAGGTCGGCAGCGATCGGCCGTTTGCGACTGCCAGCTTTTCGATCTGATTCAACACATTCGATCGCGCTTCGTGCTGGAGTCGAATATCGCCAGTGGAGATGCCGCCATACAGCATCTGATAAAGGTGATTCGGATTCGAATGCATAAAGATTGGCTGCCCGGCGCCGGTGGCCGACAACGTCGCAATCGTGGGCTTGGTTGTCATGTTCTCAATGGAGTCCATGCCGATGCACAGATGAGGCAGAAGCGTCTGTGGAAGAACCTTGCTCACTTCATAATCGATCGTCGAGGCACTGGGCGGCACGCCGTCACTTCCACGATATCCACCAAGCGCGCCGAAAAAGGCGCTGTGCGAGGGACTGGTGTGCATGCCGTGCAGGCCGTTGATGATGTGCAGTCGTTCCTTGTATGGCTCGAGTGCCTCGATCGGCTCAGGAAGTTTGGCCTTTGCCAGCGATCCGCTGCTGGTCATGCCTTTCGGAACGCAGGTCGCCGGGTCGAAGCCCTGGTTCTGCATGAAGAAGATAACCCGCCTGGGCGTGCCTGCCTTGCTGGCGGCTGCCTGGGCGTTGCCAGGAACAAGAGTTGTCCCGAATGCAGCGCCAACGCCGGCTGCCATTCCCTGAATCATGTTTCTGCGATTGATCATTCGTTGTCTCTTCAGGAGATATGTTTCTTGCTTAGTTTTAGCGTCAGGTTAAATCTCACAGGTCTGCTTTGGTCACTGCCGTGCGGCAGCGTTGACCACTGAAAACCACCGGGCATGAATCGTAGCGAACAAGAGGCAATCGGAATTGACCGGTGAACCGCTGCCAAAATTAGAATGTTCCGGAAAAAGCGATGATTGAAACGACCAAACTATTGTAACTATTCGACAGATTCAGGGAAAACACATCCATCCAACAAGTGTTCGCTGCCGAAAAAACAGTCTTTATTCCCATTATTCCGAGTTTATGCCCCGTCGTGCAACAAATGAAAGCGAATGACAGCGACGCGTTCAAGTCAAAGGTGCGGAGCAACGTCGTTTCTGTACAGGACTTACTCAACCTGAGAATGACATCAGGGGCCGCTTTTCGGCAACTCGATAAGAGCTCAATTCTCCGCCGCTGCCATCGCCTCAATGGACGATGCTGTTCGCGGCCAATTCGTTCTCTGAGTTGAGGAATGAACAAATTCCTGTGTGAATGAGATGCATTGGCAATTATGACATAGAGAATAGACGCTCAACTGCCGCGCGATGCAGCGTGGCCAATGCCTTGTGAGAAATATCGGTCCATCCGTACGGAGAAAATAATCGTGGGTTATCGTAGTTTGATTGTGATGGTGGGAATGTTAACAGCTTGGTCCGGCAGCGGCTTGAGTGCTGAAGAGCCGACGGCAACGCCCGTTTCCAATATTAAGGTGCAGGAAGGCTTTAAGGTTGAGCTGCTGTACTCGGTGCCGGGAGATGAGCAGGGCTCGTGGGCCAATCTGTGCACCGATGACAAAGGCCGTCTGCTGGTCAGTGATCAGTTCGGTGGCTTGTATCGGATTACTCCTCCGGCACCAGACACGGCCGTCAGCCCGCAGGACATTGAAAGCGTCCCCGCTGACGTACGTGGCGTGAACGGCATGGTCTGGGCGTTCGGCAGCCTGTATGTCGGCGTCAATGACTACGAACAGAAAATTCCCAGCGGACTGTACCGCGTTTCCGACAGCAACGCAGACGACCAGCTCGACCACGTCGAATTACTACACAATGTAAAATCCAAAAGTGATCACGGTGTACATGCAGTCGTGCCGACTCCGGATGGAAAAGCATTCTACCTGGTAACCGGCAACAACACGACTCCTCCGGAGCTGGCTGACAGTTCGCCGGTGCGCCAGGTCTGGGGAGAGGATCATCTGCTGCCCAGCATGCCGGATGGTCGAGGTCACAACCGCGGCGTACTGGCACCAGGCGGAATCATCTATCGCGTTTCTGCCGACGGAAAAAAGTTCGAAGCCGTCGCCTCGGGCTTTCGTAACATCTTCGACGCCGCGGTTAATCGCGAAGGTGAGTTATTCACTTACGACGCCGACATGGAATACGACTTTAATACACCGTGGTACCGTCCCACTCGAATCTGCCACGTGGTCAGTGGCGCTGAGTTTGGCTGGCGAAATGGTGCAGGTAAACGGCCACCGTTCTACGCTGACAACCTGCCCGGCATTCTGGACATCGGACCAGGGTCACCGACGGGGATGACGTTTGGCTACGGCGCCAAATTTCCCGCGAAATACCAAAACGCCCTGTACTCACTCGACTGGAGCTGGGGCAAGCTTTACGCCGTCCACCTGAAACCTAATGGATCTTCGTACACGGCCACCAAAGAAGAATTCGTCACGGGTGCCCCGCTGCCCATCACCGACGCCATCATCCATCCAACGGACGGAGCAATGTACTTCACCATCGGCGGACGTCGCGTACAATCAGGCCTGTACCGCGTCACCTATGTCGGCAACGAATCCACGGCGCTGGCAGACGCCACGCCTCAACCCAGCAAAGAACGTGACCTGAGGCATTCGCTGGAAGTTTTTCACGGTCGCCAGGACCCCAAAGCTGTTGCAACAGCATGGCCTTATCTGGACCACGACGACAGATTTATACGATGGGCCGCGCGCACGGCTGTCGAGCATCAACCAGCGGAAACATGGGCAGAGCGAGCACTCTCTGACACGAACCCAGCAACTCAGGTCGAGGCACTGCTGGCCCTGGTGCGCGTTACCGGCATTTGTCCGCAACATCGCACCGACGACAGTCCGGCTGTGGACAACGACATGGGAGCGAAGCTGCTGAACGCTATGGCCTCTGTTGATGTCGCCAGTCTTGGCCACGAGCAGCAACTCACCTTCGTGCGAACAGCGCAGATTACATTGAACCGGTTTGGCCGACCTGACGACGCAACTGCAGCTCGGCTGACGGAACAGCTCGATCCGCTGTTCCCGTCGGAGTCTTCAGAATCCAACTGGCTGCTGTGTGAAACACTGGCATGGCTGCAGTCTCCCACGGTCGCATCCAAAACAATCACCCTGATGCAATCGGTTCCGACTCAGGAAGAACAACTACAGTATGCCCGATCCATTCGTATGCTGACCGCCGGGTGGACGCCGGAACTGCGGACCGTCTATTTTGAGTGGTTCCTGAAGGCCGCCAACTACAAAGGCGGCGCAAGTTTCGACAAGTTCATTGAATTCATTCGAACCGACGCAGTCGCATCGCTGAGTGAATCGGAAAAGGAATCCATGGCAGAACTGCTGGCGAAGAAGCCCGTTAAGAAATCTGCACTGGAAAACCTCGGTGAGATCTTTGCCGGACGAAGCATGACAGAGTGGACTCTCGACGAGCTCTCCGCTGCAGCCCGTTCTGATCTGAAGAAACGAGACTTCGCCAATGGTCGTCGGATGTTTACAGCTACCGGCTGCTACGCCTGCCATCGCTTTGCCGATCAGGGTGGCATGACCGGGCCGGACCTGACTTCCGCCGGTCGTCGATACTCTGCTCACGATCTGCTGGATCAGGTCATCAACCCCAGCAAGGTCATCAACGATCAGTTTTCGGCCGTACAGGTCCTCACCGAAGATGGCATCATCCACACGGGTGTAGTGGTTAACCTGAATGGAGATAAGGTGACACTGAATACTGACCTGACCGATCCCAACAAGCGAGTAAGTATCAACCGCAATGAGATTGAAGAACTGTTCGTCTCGAAGACCTCGCCAATGCCGGTCGGGCTGTTCAACCGATTGACGAAGGACGAAATCCTGGACCTGATCGCCTATCTGATCAGCGGCGGCGATGCGAAGCACCAATACTTTGCGAACTGAGAGTGGGCGCAGGCCAGGGACAGGTGCGGCCCAATTGCCATGACAGGTGATGGCCTGCGTCACTTGTGAAAGCTTTGTGCGTCGGACGAGGTTGCGGCGAAAGGAGGAGTCGATTGAAGCGTCCGATGGCGGGGTTGTTGTATCTTGCTCGCAGGTACTGCTGCTGGATCCGGATGCGATGCGGTCCCGGGGGAGCATTATCGTTCCCTGATGCCACGATCGTTGCGGCAGAAAATTCTCGACGGTATAGTCGTGTCTGGCCTGTCGCACGTATCCCAGTGTTTCGCGGATCCTGCCATGACAATCAAGGTGCAATGTCCGTCGTGCAGTAAACGCTATGCCATAAAGAAACGCCTGAATGGCAGGAAGATTCGCTGCGTCGACTGCAGTGCCGTTATCTCCATACCGATCACCGATTCGAATGAAAAGCAAACCTCCGATAGTCGGTCGCAGAGTCAGCAGGACAAATTCGCTGCCTCAGCCTCAGATAAAAAACCGAAGGCCTCCCGCAGAACAGCAGCACCATCGGGTGCAGAACCCCGCAAAGCACTCAGATCCGATGCGGGCGCGAAACCGATGGCCAAGCGCCGCAGAGTCCGTGGGGAAGCGTCGTCACGGAAGAACGGGGCTGCCTCAATCCCCACGGACAGCCCGGCCCGTCAGAAATGGCTTTCAGCGGCGTTTCAAAGCGACGAAATTCAACCGGTAGCACCAACGCGGTCGTACAGATTTGCCGTGTTTCTGGTGGCGATATTGATGATCGCACTCCCGATAATCTACATCGGTCTGATCGGCGTGATTGTGGTTGCTACTTGGTTTTCGGTCAGTGCCATCATGTCAACTGCCGGGCCGGCGCTGGGTGGGGCATTGAGTGCTTTCGTCGTGCTTACGGTGATCGCAATCGTGCTGTTCATGCTGAAGCCATTATTCGGCAAACCGCCACATACCAGTGGCCGAAGGACGGTGGAGCGCGAAGATGAACCACTTCTGTTCGATTTCGTGGAACGCATTTGCGACATCGTGGAAGCTCCACATCCCGCTGAGATCGAAATTGACTGCACCATCAATGCCGCGGCCAGCTTTAATAGAGGCCTGCTGAGTCTGCTGAGCGGAGATCTTCGTCTCACCGTCGGTATTTCGATGGTGGCAGGACTTAACGTTCGCCAGTTCGCAGGGAACCGGCATGCGGTTCTCCTATCTGATTCGCAGCATCAGCCTCTGGTTTACACGCGTCGTTTATGAACGCGATGCCTGGGACGAAGAACTGTACCGCTTGTCTGAACACGAAAATCCCATTCTGCGGTTGGTGTTGAGTCTGACACGATTGGGGATCTGGTTGACACGCCGCGTTCTGTGGGTGTTGATGCTGGCCGGCCACGCTGTCAGCGGATTCCTGCTAAGACAAATGGAATTTGACGCCGATCGGTATGAGTCGCGTGTGGCCGGGTGCAAGTCATTCTACACCACATCACGAAAGATGAGCGTCCTGCAGGTCGCTCACGCAGGAGCACTGAGCGACCTGAAGCAGTTTCATGACGAAGGTCGACTGGCGGACGATCTACCGCAACTGATTGTCCTGAACGTAAAGGAGATTCCCCGAAAACTCCTGAAGCACCTGAAGAAACAGGAAGAGGAGGCCAGCACAGGCATTTTCGACACACATCCCTGCCATCGAGATCGGGTTGAGAATGCGATGGAGGACGGGGCTACCGGGATCATTATCGCAGACAATCCAGCTGACCAATTGTTCCAGAAATTTGGTATGCGTTCCCGAGGCGTCACACTCGATTTTTATACGGAGATCTTCGGCAGCAGGTTCAAGAAAAAACTGGTCCGACCACTGAGCGAATTGGTGGAACTCCGCAAGGTGCAGCAGGCATCCATGCGTGCTCTGCGACGCTTTTTCCAGGGACATTTTTCGTGGTATCGAAGCGTACCATTGCCGCAGGACGTGTGGACACCCATCGATCCTCAGCCCAAGGCAGTCCTGCTGCAGAATCGACAGGAAGTGCTGAATGTCGCTCCGAAATACAATAAGGCCTGGAGGAAGTACAACAAGGCTGAAGGACAACTGATTGAAGCCAAACTGGCACGCACTTTGATTGATGCGGATTTTTCGATTGGCGCTTCTTCATTCAGCATTCCTCTGCCATCCCGTGGCCAGATCCGCTAGGCCATCGAAAAAATTGGAGTCCGTCAGGGAAAATCAGAACCGATTCTTAATGCGTTTGAAACTGCGGCTGCCGAACGCATGTGCCTGACCCTGCAGGCAGCCCGATCACCTGATGTTGCAGCACAACTGAAGAAGAAGCGGTTTCGGCAATCGGAACTGGACGAGCTGCTGCAGATTTATATTCATCTCAACGACAGCATATTCCAGTTGGTCGAAATCCACGATCAGCAGATGATCCTTGGCAAGCTGATGCAACTTATGACCGACGGATACCGGCACGACGCAGTCATTGCAGGCATCCATGCACAGATGGAGTTTCTGATCGACAAAATTTCGGCCCTTCACACCTCATTTCTGCAGACGCCATACCCGTTCGATCATGCTCGAGCCGGAATAACACTGGCCGAATTAATGCTGAAGACCAGAAAACTTCCGACATTCAGTAACCCGGTCGAATTGTACGACGCGGCGGACAATGTCGGTACGGCACTCCCTATGATTCAGACGCGAGTGCTGGGCCGACTGTGTGAGTTCGCTGAAGAAGTGGAGACAATTACCGGATTAACACCGTTGGATGACCCGCCAGACGAAGACGAAGACGAAGACGAAGACGAAGACGAATACGAATACGAATACGAAGAGATAGATCGCATAAGAATGCTTGAGCCAGTCTGGCATAAGACCGGACAATCGAGACATTCACTGCGGGCTGGTATACCACTCAAGGAACTGTTCTCACGAACTTGAAAGTACGTGAAGATTGAAATGTGAACAGGACCGAATCACTGGCGGATGCTGCCGTGATAATGAATGGGCGCAATAAACTTTTCGGACAATAAACAAGGAATATAAGCGTGCGGAACAATCAGCTGTCAGGGACTTTGGCAGTCACTATTTTTTTCCTGACCATAGTGACGTCGCACACCAGCGCACAGGACTTCCAGATCTCAGTGCCTCCGTCTGACCTGAATCTTGACCCGTTCTATCAGAAGTACGTCAATGCCAGCGGCTATCCCATCATCAGCTCCGCCAAGGTTAACGATTACGCGTTGAAGGAAGCGGCCTTCCTTGTCAATCTAATGCTGGCCAATCGCCCTGATATCCGCGACGCGATGATCAAAAGCGGGTCACGCCTGATCGTCATGGCCCACGATGAGTTCACGACTGATGTGCCGGAACACTCTCAGATGCGTCCGAAAGACTTCTGGGATGCGCGGGCCAGAGGACTCGGAGGGTCCCGAACCGATCCGGTCTGTTCCTGCGGCGAAGAGAATCTGCTCGCGTTCGCAGGAGACCCCTATTCGACGGAAAACATTCTGATCCACGAGTTCGCGCACAATATCCATCTGCGCGGCATGGTGAACGTGGACCCCACATTTGATGACCGGCTGAAACAGACATGGCAGGCCGCCATGGATGCCGGTTTATGGGACAAGAAATATGCTTCGACCAATCATGCCGAATATTTCGCGGAAGGCGTTCAGTCATGGTTCGACAACAACCGTCAACCGGATCACGACCACAATCATGTTGACACCCGCAGGGAACTCCGTGAATACGATCCCGGACTGGCGGACATCTGTAAGGAAGTCTTCGGCGAAACCGAACTGGTTTACACCAAACCCACCACTCGACTGACAGACCACCTTGCCGGTTATGATCCTGCAACAGCGCCGAAATTCGCCTGGCCTGAACGGCTGCAGAAGGTCAAGGAAGAGATTCGCGCCAAAGCCCGCAGTCGCAAAAGCATGAAGGACAGAGATAAGCAGGACAAGGCGGCAGAGGCCTACGAATCGGTGCGGCCGAACGTCATCGTGATTATGGCAGATGATCTGGGCTGGATGGATCTGCACTGTCAGGGCAACAAACAACTCGACACACCTCATCTTGATCGCCTTGCCAGTCGGGGCATGCGTTTTACCGACGCTTATGCAGCCGCCCCCGTCTGCTCACCAACTCGAGCGGCCATGATGACCGGGCAATCGCCGGCGCGAGTTGGGCTGACAAATCATGCTCCTGGACATGCGGACCGGTTCCGCCCCGAAAATTCGGAAATCGCAGAAGCAGACTGGATCAGACATTTGACGCTTGGTCATGTCACCATTGCTGAACGCCTGAAGCAGGCCGGCTATGCAACCGGATTTGTTGGCAAGTGGCATCTTTCCCACCGACCAGGATCCAACGCTAACGGCCCGTTTGAACCTCGATTGAGGCCTGAACACCAGGGTTACGACGTCAACATCGGGGGATGCAGCAGAGGCGGCCCACCCAGTTATTTCGAACCATACAGGATTCCCAATATTTCCCGACGCCGCAAAGGCGAATATCTCGCGAACCGCCTGGCTGATGAGTCCATCGCGTTCGTTGAAGCCAATAGCGACAGAACGTTCTTTCTGACATGGTGGAACTATTCCGTACATTATCCGATGGAAGCCCCGAAGGATCTGATCCGGAAATACGAAAACCGCCCGGGCGTCGACAGACCCGTGTATGCCGCGATGATCGAGGCCATGGATGCGGCGATCGGTAAACTGATCACGGCACTCGATGAGTCAGGTCTGAGCGCAAACACACTTCTGATCTTCAAATCCGATAACGGATCGTTGTACGGCAACGCTCCCCTGCGTGCCAACAAGGGATTTCTGTATGAAGGCGGCATTCGCGTTCCGTGGATCGTACGCTGGCCAGGAGTCGTAAAGGAAGGCACCATGTGCGACACGCCCGTCATCAGCATGGATACATTTCCGACAATCCTTGAAGCTACGGGACTGACGGCTGATCCGGACACGCCGCTGGACGGGGAGAGTCTGCTGCCACTGCTGAAGCAGACCGGTGAACTTGAACGCAAGGCAATATACTTCCATTATCCCAACTACGCTTTTCACAAACAGAACCGACTCGGCAGCGCCGTGCGTGAAGGCGACTACAAGCTGATTAAGCGCTACGACGATGAATCTCTTGAACTCTACAATCTGGCCAGCGATATCAGTGAGAAACAGAACCTCGCTGAGTCTTCTCCGAAGATCGCTCTCCGGATGAAGAAACAACTTGATGCATGGCTGACAGCATCGGGTGCGAAAATGCCTGAGCGGATTCCACAAACCAACGATTAGGTTCATCTCCCCATTGAAGCTGCGAACAGTCAGCCCCGGCATCGAACGAAATATCTCATCTCAAACTTCAAATCCCAACGCAAAAAACACTCCGTTAAACAGAAGGAACGTGACATGGCTTACGACGACTCGCTGATTGTAGATCACATCAAACAAACTCACGGTACGGAGTTACTCAGCGAACGCGAGAAACACCTGATCGGCCTGGCGGTCACGATGACTCGCGGGTGCCAGGTATGTACCAGAAACCGAGTTGCCACGGCTCGCGAAATTGGATTCTCAGATGACGAGCTTAACGCGGTGGTTGCTGTGACGGCAGCCGTCAACAGTGGTGTCACGGGCGCCACGGCTCGCGTGGCGTTCGGCATGCTGGAACAGGAAGAATCCGCAGACTGCGGCGACGCCTGCTCACCCAACCCCAAATAACAGAGATAAGTGAAAGAGACTTCACGTATGAAAGAGACGATAAAAATCGGCACGATCGGGGAAGAGCGATTCGTGGTTAGCGAACAGCATACCATCGACTTCGCGCATGATGGCATGGCACAGATCCTGTCCACACCGTGGCTAATCTGGTTCATGGAGCATTCTGCACGCAACGCTGTGCTGCCCCTGCTTGAGCCCGGCGAAAGTACTGTCGGCGTCGTTGTTAATGTCGAACACATGGCAGCAACGCCGCTGGGATCCGAGGTCGTTTGTCGCGCCCGAGTGATCTACTCCGACGGACCACTGATCTCGTTCCAGTTCGAGGCTCACGACGAGCATGAAAAAATCGCCAACGGCACCCACAAGCTGCGCGTCATCCAGGCCGCTCGCCTTGCAAAGAAGGTGGAAGCCAAGCTGCAACAGCGCAAATCATGACCGCGTGAAATGTGTAACGACAGGGTCGGGAGTATTCACGGGAACGAACGGCAAATGATCTTGAAACTCAGGCAACTTGCGCTGTCAGGCCTGCTCCTTGTCGTTGTCATTCCCAGCCCACTGTTGGGAAACAGCACCCGGAAGGCCGTACGCCCCAACGTGCTGTTCATCATGTCGGACGACCACACCACACAGGCGATCGGTGCGTATGGCAGTCGACTGGCAGAGCTGGATCCGACGCCCAATATCGACTCGCTGGCAAGGGGCGGAATGCGGTTTGATCGTGTGTTCTGCAACAATTCGATCTGTACACCCAGCCGCGCCAGCATCATCACCGGGCAGTACTCACAGACGAATGACGTGCTCGACCTGACTGGCAACATCCCGCCCGAGCAACAATACCTGCCAATCGAAATGGGCAAGGCAGGTTATCACACGGCGATGATCGGAAAATGGCACCTGAAACAGGAGCCGGCGGCTTTTGATTACTACTGCGTACTGCCGGGGCAGGGAAAGTACTTCGACCCCACGTTTCGAGTTCGAGGCGACGGGCCCTGGCCGCGAAATACGATCGGCAAACAAGGGCAGCACTCCAGTGATGCCATCACCGACGTTGGTCTGGCATGGCTAAAGAACGATTGGAATCGCGCACAACCGTTCTTTCTGATGCACCACTTCAAGGCGCCGCACGACATGTTTCAGAATGCGCGGCGTTACGACAGCCACCTTGAAGGAGTGAGTATCCCGGAACCGGACAACCTGCGCGGCCATGAGCCCGCGAAACCACAGGGTCGCCCAATAGGGAGGATGAACAAGGAAAGAGAAAGTGGCGGGATTCTCACTCCATACGTTATCGTTGTTGCACGCCTTCACTTCGAAGGAATAAGAACCGGGCGGAAGGAAGGCGAATGAGCTGGAAGGTTCGAATGTTTCCGTCCAGTCGTCGTTCACGCCTTTCATTCGGTATTGATAGCGAACGTCTTCCGGAGAGGTGAAGCTGAGCCCCACAAATTCAAATTTGATGCTGTTGTCGTCGTACGCGAGTTCGGTTTTCCCGTACGGGCTGAGTTCTTCGTCCCGAAGGATAACTCGTGATATATGGACCGGGGGCGGAATCTCATTCGTTCGATCCTTCGCAGGTCGAAGACAGCTCAAACCGCTTGCAGTCCCAATCCACAGGTCGCCCTGAATGTCCTTCGACAGGCCTCGTGCCCCAATCATCGAATGAGTCAGTCCATCGCGAGCCGTATAGACGCGGACGTTCATCGTTCTCAGATCCAGCCGGTTCAACCCGTTGAACATGCCGATGTACAGATAGCGCCCGTCGCGTACAAGTGTCCGCACTATCTTGCCGGAAAACCCGTCAACTGGTGTCACTTCCGAAAACTGACCATCGGCAAAACGGAGCAATCCTTTGCTGGTGCCCACCCATAGAGACCCATCTTCTTCGTCCAGCAGACAGAGCGCTTCGATTCCCTTCAGCCTGTCGGGCCATGCGTAGTCTGTAAACTCCCCCTCGGCATACCCGATAATCCCGGACCGTGTCCCAAACCAAACCGTGCCCTGATGGTCCTGCACGATAGCGGTGTCGCGGTAGTTATCTTCGGGCACCCCATCTTTCTGAGCAATCACCTCCACTTCGCCTTGACCGTAACGAAACAGGTGTTTCTCAGAACTAACCCAGATATTCCCGTCGCGATCCTCAAACACATCAGAAATCGAATTGCCTGGTCCGCGTCGGTCGTTCCAGTCAAAGGAAGACAACTGCCCATCAGAAAACTCAAGCACTCCCGCTCCCTTCGTGCCAAACAGCAGGGCACCGGACTGAGTTTCGATGATGCGAGTGAATAGTGGGTTCGGACGCCCTTCATCGATTTTGAACACGGACGTGGTCTCGTCACGAACCCTGAAAACACCGTCCTCGCCGGCCGCCCAAAGGTCGCCGTTCGCCCGGGTATGGACGACGTCGATGAACATGCCTGCCAACGGTGAATCCGTCGAGAACGAAACTATGGCTTCGCTCGGCAGCATGGCGACAGAGGCCCTCGAACAAAACCAGTGGTTGCCTTCGCGGTCCTCAAATATCTCCGCTATGAAGCCCCCGGCGCCCTGACCTTCGCCATAGCTGACGAATGTGTCCCCCTGACGCTTAAAAGCCCCGTCCCTGCTGCCCACCCAAAGATCTTTACGGCTGTCAACGGTCAGTTTCCGAATGCCAAGATCAGTCGGTCTGTCCGGCAGCTGCACGTTCTCGAACACTCCGCCTTTGAGCTGAAACAATCCTTTTCCCGTTCCGACCCAAAGCCTCCCGGCGACATCTTCGGCAATGCCTATAACGTACAGTCGAGGCTGCGCGGGATCCACAACATGTGGCTCGAAAGCTCCGTCTGAAAATCGGCACAGCCCCGCGAACGTACCAACCCAGAGATTTCGTCTGGTGTCCTCAAATACCTCCCAGACCGACGTGCCGGACAAACCGTCTTCCTTGGTGAAACGTTGAAAGTCGCCGTCTGAAAAACGATACAGTCCGTTCCTGGCGCCGACCCATATATTGCCGCGCGAGTCGGCCGTGATCACATGAATAAATTCGGGACTCGGAATGTCAGGGGAGTCCACTGTTACCGGCCGAAACTCCTCCCCATCGTAAATGATCAATCCATGATCCCGGGACCCGATCCAGAGCTGACCATCCCGGTCCTCATGCAAGGCCCTGATTCGAACAGCGTTCAACCCGTCCCCTGTGGAATACACTCTGAAGGAGGATCCGTCGAAGCGGCACAAACCTCCCTGTGATCCAAACCACAGATACCCATCGCGCCCCTGTTCCATCACACGGACCAGTCCGTCGGGCAGGCCTTCGTCAACGCCGTAATTGCGAAAGTGCAGAACCTGTCCACAGACGCGTGATGACGGCAGAAGAAGCATGATTACGACGATGAGCATCGCTCGCGATTTTTCCGGACTGCTCACCATTCCTACTCAACCATCACGAATTGCCATCTATCGAGACACCTTTGGCACCTGGATAGAGTAATCACTACGGAAGTGGCCCACTGCACGTCGGCAAACAACGGCCTGCTGATGCATTACCCAAATCTCTTGACAGCGACAGCTGAGCCGTTCGACGGCCGCTGCATCAGTGCAGGAGGGGCGATCTACTCATCAACTGAAACCGACTCATCACAGCGACTGCCCGGCGCATCCAACTTCCGGCAACGTCATGAAACCCCAAATAATTTCCGTCGATGCGAACGGTGGTCTCGTCGCGGACGAAAAACTACCAGGGGCATTCCCCGTAGTCACCCATGTCAAGGCACCACCGTAGACTAGCCGCCTGAGTGCATAAGATCAATCATCCGCGTATGGTGGAGGAATTAGACAGGAGAGTCCTCCGCTGGCCGACCACACCGTAAAAACGTTCGCAGAATGCCGGTGGGCAGCCTGCGCCGGACGGTAAGACAGAAACGCACTGCACTTACGACTATCCGGCATGGTGCCTTGCGGAAAATTCATCAAACGGAGCCGGTCCGTCCTCTGGAAAACGATCGAGAATCATCTGAAGTCGCTGGCGCCGGTGCGGCGCCTGTTTATCCAGCGGACTGACGTCTGACTGCTGCAGCGGGTCTTTTTCCAGGTCGTGAAAACTGCCCTGATTGTCGACGATGTGATGCCAGTCACGCACCATTCTGAATTCGCCAATCTGTGAATAAATCCAGTTGCGTTTTTCGAAGGGATCGTCGCTGCCACGCAGACTCGGGACAAAGGACCTGCCGTCCAGGCTCATGCCGTCCGGTACCTTCGCGCGTCCGACTTCCAGAAACGTCGGATAAAGATCAGTAACGTCAATCAGGTCGCGCGAGACACGTCCGCCGGAAGCCAGGAACGGAGCACGCACAATGAACGGAACATGAGCCCCATGGTCAGCTCGGCGTCCTTTTCCTTTGGCATACGTTTCACCATTCAGACTGCCTGCAGCCGCCGAGCCATTGTCGCCGGTAAAGACCACAAGTGTATTCTCACGCAGACCGGCCTGATCCACAGCACTGATAAGCTGTCCGACAAGCTGATCCATGTAACGAACGTTGCCTGCAAACAGCGACACCTTGTCCTGCGGAGGATCCGTCTTATTCTGCGGTGTCGCACCGTGAGGACCGTGTGTCAGCAGCATCGGGTAGTAGGCGAAGAACGGACGGTCTGTATTTCGTTTGACGAAATCGATCAGAAAGTCGTTGATCGTATCCGGCCCGTAGTTCGCTGATACACGCTGACCGTTCGTCATGATGTGACCACCCCAATATCGCTCCTCTGTCTCAGGGTGTCCCGCTTCAGCCCCCGTCCAGACGCAGTGCTGGTCGAAGCCGTGCTGTAGCAGTGCATCCGGCTGAGTTCTGAGATCATTAATCTGCCACTTGCCTCCAATTGCCGTCGCATATCCGGAGTCGCGAAGTGCGCGGGCGAACGTGGTGAACTGCGTCCAGCTAAGCCCGGCGCCGCCCCAGCGGGGAACGTCGTAATGCTGAGTCCATCCGTGGCGGAATGGATACTGTCCGGTCAGCAGCGTGACGCGTGTCGGTGTGCAGATCGGCATGGACCATGCCGTTTCATAACGCACGCCCTCCTGAGCCAGACGGTCGATATTGGGTGTCTGATGCTTCGCGCCATAACAACTCACCCAGTCGCGACCCATATCGTCGACCATGATAAGAATGATATTCGGACGGTCGGCACCTCTCGCCGTGCTGGTGACCAGCAGCAGGAACAGTGTTGTGGTAATCGTTTTCATTTGGTGTGAAAGGCCTCACTGGCGACTACCTGCTGGATCAGCTCCCGCAGGCCGTAATGATGTTGCGGTGCCGAATTGACGATGTGGTCGATGTCGTCACGGTCGGTGAAACTCAACCGACGGCCGAGCGCATATATCAACAATTTTTCCGTCAGGCAGCGTGCAAACTGTTCAGGCCGTTCCAGCAAGAAACTCTTGATGCCCTCGGGCCCCGGAATAGCAGCTCCGTCCGGCAGTTCTCCCGATGAATCAATGGCCAGTTGTTTGCTGTACCGATCTCGCCACGCGCCCACATGATCGAAATTTTCCATCGACAACCCGATCGGGTCAATCTTCCGATGACACTCGTAACACGTAGGATTGTTGCGGTGTTCCTCCATCAACTGCCGAAAAGTGGATACGCCGCGTGTGTCCGGTTCAATGGGATCCACATCCGGCGGCGGAGGATTGGGGGGCGTGCCCAGAAGATTCTCCAGCACCCAGATGCCACGAATCACCGGTTGTGTCTCAACACCGTTTGAAGTCGCCGTCAGAATGCTGCCGTGTCCCAGCAGGCCACCTCGATGGTCTTCCGGGCTGAGCGATACTTTCCGGAAGGCATCCTGTGTCACACCGGGAATCTGGTAGTGCCGCGCAAGTGCGGAATTCAGAAAAGTGTAGTCCGAATCGACGAACTCGAGAATACTTCGGTTGCCATCCAGAACGTGGCGAAAGAAAAGCCGCGTCTCCTGACGCATTGCAGTTTCCAGATCATCTTGGTAGTAGCTGCGGTTCTGTTCAGGATCCGGAGGCATATCGCCCAGCTTTCTCAGATCGAGCCACTGGCCGACAAAGTTTTCTGTCAGCGCCTCGGACCTTTGATCCCGCAGCATTCGTTCCACGTGCGACCTCAGTACGCGAGGGTCGTTCAGCTTCCCACTGTCCGCGGCGCTGCGAAGCTGGTCGTCCGGCATTGAGCTCCACAGAAAATACGACAGCCGGGTCGCGAGCTCATGCCGGCTTACTGTCCGGTCAGAAGAGTCCGCCGGCGTCGATTCAGCGAGGTACAGGAAATTCGGAGAGGTAAGTATCGCTCGCACGCCGTACTTCGCAGCGGCCCAGAAATCACGATTATCAGCCAGATACTGCCTGGACAAATTGAGATATGGCTCCAGTTCCTTCTTGCTGACGGGCCTGCGAAAAGCTGTGTCTGCAACCCGTGCCAAACATGCATCCAGGTAATCCGCATTTGGCTTGCGGGGCGGGTCGGGAAAGAATCGAGCAAACCCGGCAGGCGGCCACTGTTCATAGTTTGGGCCATCGAATTCCACAGAATAAACGTGAAGTTCGGGCCCGGAACCGATGTACATTTCCGGTGGATTGCGCAGAGGATAGATCGCATCATCGGTGAATTTCGGCAGAACTTTACGCATGATCCTCTTGAACGACCCGTTGGGACCATTGGCCCAATGCAGATGAACGGTAAATCCACGTTCAAGCCAGACGCGATGTTCAATTTCAATGATGCGGTCGTCCGGTATTTCATATTCACCTATCACACGGTGAGCGGTTGGGCCGAGTTCCCGAGAGTCGATGCTGATCGATAGCCGCATCGGTTGATCCGAGTCGTACCGCAGGTCCTCATCCGCGTATCGTGATTTGCGCTGATAGGCCCGTGCCGTAAAGCGAATCACATACTCGCCGTCAGCAGGCACGCCATGATGTTTGTCAAGACGTGCCAGCGACAGGGGTTGTCGAAACTTAATGAACAAACGCGCTGCGTCGTCGCCGAATCCAACACGTGCCCCGCCAATTTCTTCGCCCACCAGCCGTTCA
This sequence comes from Fuerstiella sp., assembly GCA_029247265.1. Taxonomy (GTDB): domain Bacteria; phylum Planctomycetota; class Planctomycetia; order Planctomycetales; family Planctomycetaceae; genus Fuerstiella. The sequence continues at coordinate 5,330 of JAQWLN010000061.1, read as the reverse complement.
TGAAATGTTTCCGGTGGTGGACCGGGACGAATCGCCTTATCGGCCACTTTGCGAGCAGCTTCAAGGTAGTTGCGCAGCAGGTGGTCCGATGTCACAAGCCCCTCGCCAACGTTGTCAAACCCTTCCGTGGCATCATCCGCAGGAAACGTCGCGGTAGGGTCGAAGTCGACCATCTTCAGCTGAAACAAGTCCCGAATCGTGTTGCGATATTCAACACGATTCAAACTCCGCAGCACAACTTTGCCAACGTTCTCACGAGCTGCTTCGCGGGCGCGAGTGAGCGAGTCAGTCAGATTTGCGACAATCTGTTTCAATTCAGCTGCCGAAGGCTGCTTTTCGTCCTCCGGAGGCATCGCGGCCAGATTCAGTTGAGCCAGGATTTCCTGAAGTAACTCAGCATCTTCAGTGCTGACCGCATCGACAGACAACTGGTCGAATCGACGATCCGCTTTCTGCGTTTTCGAGCCATGGCAACGAACACAGTATTTTTGTAAGAACGGTTGCAACGAATTGCTTCCGGTATCGTAAGCCTGCGCCGAAAAAACACCGCTGCCAAAGAACACGAAGATCACTGCAAAGAATCGCAGCACAGACGGCCAGCCTGTAGCGTCCGGTCTTCGTACAGCACATTTTGAACTTTTTTTTCGTGCAGGCTGGCAGCCTGCACTACGTAATACAGAAAACATCATGTCAGCAGGTGATTCAGGTTGTTGGTGCTTGTGGAGAACGTGTCTGTTTCAACGCCCAGTTGCTGAAGAATCGTGACGTACAGGTCCGACAAGGCTCGACCGTCACGGCCATGTCGTTCAAAGCGATGATGACTGCCGTTTCTGAAGCCGCCACCGGCCACCATGACGGGAAGATTTCGGCTGGAATGCGCGCTCGCGTTGCCCATTCCACTGCCGAACATCACCACGGTTGAATCCAGCAGTGACTGACCATCCGAGTCCGGGGTATCCTTCAGTTTCGTCAGAAATCGGGAAAACTGGGCCGCGTAGAAGGACTCGATAATTGCCAGTTCGTTAAGCAATTCTGGTCGTTTCCCGTGGTGAGTCAGTGAGTGATATCCCAATGTAATACCGTCAAACGGAAACATCCGATTGCCGCCTGGATGTCCATAACAGATCACATTCGTAGAATCCGTCTGCAGTGCCAAAACCATCAGGTCGTACATCACTGAAGTATTATAGGGGTACTCAAGGTCGACGATTGTGTCGTCATTGTCGCCTCCGCGGATGACATCTTCCGAAGCATCGGGTTTTGCGATATTGATCCACTCTGCCTGCCGCGCCAGCTTGACTTCGACTTCGCGAATTGAAGTGAGGTATTGCTCCAGCTTTTGCTGATCAGCTTTGGCAAGTCGAGCATTCAGGCGTTTGGCATCACGTCGAACCACGTCCAGAATACTGGCGTCCTCATCAAGGAATTGTCTCGTTCGCAGCTTGGTCCTGGGATTGTCATTTACAAACAGACGCGTGAACACCCGCGTCGGGTCGCTGTCGGTCGGCAGAGTGATTCCTGCACGCGACCATGAAATGCCGCCTGAACCAAGCAGCAGCGACGGAAAGCGAGTCGTCTGGCCAAGCTGTTCCGCCAGAACCTGATCCATGGAAAGCAGCTTCTGCGGCTGATCTCTGACGTCTTTCATTTCGACGCCATTCAGCAGAGTATTGGAACAACCGTGACCACCCCCGACTCCCGGATGATCCAGGTTGGTAAAGATCGTCAGATCATTCCGATGCGGCTCCAGAGACGTCAGCAGTCGAGGCATCTGGTAGGACGCTCCGGTTTCCTGCGGAAAGAACCCTCCCGGATTCATGCCATAGTTCGGAGCGACGCAAACAAATCGTTTTGCCCTGCCGTCAGTCGTGTTGTCAGTCGCTGCACGCAGCGACGCGAACGCGGGCAGGGCAATCGAAACCCCAAGTCCCTGCAGGAACTGTCGTCGTTTAAACATTACCTTCTTTCCCTGTCGTATTAAATGATCGCACCAGTGGCCAAAGTGATCGTCCAGCAGAGCTCAGCTACTTTTCTGCAGCATTTTTCTTCGTGCGTTGCTTTCTGTTGACCCAGTTACTGTATTCCGGACGTGAGGCCCAGCCTTTCAGGAACGGCTGATATTCCGGAATCGCATACCAGAAGCGACCGTGCGGTCCTTCGCGAGTGACCTTTCCCTCGGGGTAATCAGCACCGGCCTGGCTGTTCGTCACTGAAGCCACCATTCGATCAAGCGCGACACGCTGTCGTTTTGCGTCGTTTGGCCGCTCGCTGAACAAGTCATGTTCTTCGACTGTGTCGGCCTTCAGATCGAATAGCTGATAGTCCGCCCGGCCGATCTTCACAATCTTCATGTCGTTGTCGATCAAGGCCGCGCGGCCGTTGTAGCGGAACGGAATTGGCGTCGAACGCCGACCGATCTCAACCGCCAGAAGTGGTTTAATGCTGATGCCGTCCACTCGATCCAGCATCTATTCGGGCGGCAGGCCGAACACGTCAACCAGCGTCGGCAGAATGTCCATCGTGGATGCGGGATATGATGTGATTCGGGGTTCCACATGGGCTGGCCATTCGATAATTCCAGGCACACGCAGGCCCCCCTCCCAAAGAGATCCTTTGTTGCCCCGCAGTCCGCCGACCGAATCGTGCCAACTCCTTTCAGCCCACCGTTGTCACTGCAGAACCAGACCAGTGTATTGTCTGCGACACCCATCTTCTTCAGCCCGTTTCGCAACGCACCAATGCTGCGATCCATCGCCACCAATTCTCCATGATGATGAACTGACCGGGTTTCTTCTCCGGGAATCTGGTCCTGTTCAAGCGCGACCCACGGACTGTGGGGAGAGCCGTACCAGATCACAGTAAAGAACGGTTTGTCCTGGTCTGCTGTGGATTTGATGAACTTCAAGGCTTCGCCAACGATGACTTCAGATGAATCCCCCTGAAATTCTTCGAACGTACCCATACGACTCATGACAGGATTCTGGTCAAAGAAATTCGTAACGGTGAGCCAGTGTTCAAATCCAAAATGACAGGGATGATGCGGGTCCGAATCGAGCACAGGCACACCGGGACCGCGGACACCGTTAAGATGCCATTTGCCGAAGTGACCAGTCGCGTATCCGGATTTCTGCATGGCCTGTGCAACCGTTCGTTCCTGCCGATGCAATGCGTAGCCATGCGCAACGACGCCGGTTCGATCATGAGTCCGTCCGGTCAGCACGCTGGCCCGCGTCGGCGAACAGACAGGACCGGCGGCATAAAACCGATCAAAGCGCAGACCACTGGCGGCCATGGCATCAAGGTTCGGTGTTTTGAGAATCGGGTGGTTGTAGTAACCCGTCTGCCCCCAACCCTGATCGTCGGCCATTACCAAAACAACGTTGGGGCGCTGGTCGGCGTTCGCGACTGCTGCAGAAACAACACCACAGAAGACCATCATGGAAACCAGCTGTAAATCGATAATTTTTCTCATTGGGTGCCTCAAGGGAATCTTTGGTTCCAATGTCGGACGAAACCGGAATGTCTGAGCGTCAGTGTTTTCGCTCTACCATTGATTGTTCGTCAGCGATTGTGAATCGTATCGCTGGATGCGATAAGAAGAACCAGGTCTCGCAGTCCGTAGCCGCGTTCTGCACAGGTGGCAGCGATTTTCCTGATATCAGCGTGGTCTCGAAATGTCATGGAACGTCCGGTCGCATAGGTGAGCAGCTTTTCCGTGAGTGCTTCAGCAAACCGTTCTTTACGATCAAGCATCAGCTTCTTGAGTCCACGTTCATCCTGAAATGTCTCACCGGAAGGCAGCTGACCGGATCCGTCAACAAGCGGCCCATCGCCGCGACGCGCAGGATAGCGGTTTCGGTAGCCACCCACGGGATCGTAGAATTCCAGTGCGAAGCCCGCCGGATCGATCTTCCGGTGACATTCTGCACACGCTTCCACATTGCGATGCCTGTTTAACTGCTCGCGAATCGTCGTTGCTCCTCGTGTGTCGGGTTCCAGAGGTTCCACATCAGGCGGAGGTGGCGATGGCGGCGTACCGAATATATTTTCCAGTACCCACACTCCGCGCACAACGGGAGACGTTTCGATGCCGTTGGCCGTCAGAGTAAGCACGCTGCCCTGGCCAAGCAGTCCGCCTCGGTGGTGCTCTGGCTGCAGAGTAACTTTTCGAAAATGTTCGCCGGAGACGCCATCGATCCCGTAATGTGCAGCAAGCGCGTCGTTCAGGAACGTGTAATCGCTGTTCAGAAAATTCAGAATCGAACCGTTGGTTTCCAGCAGGTCGGCGAAGAACAGTCGCGTCTCTTTCTTAAAGAAAAACTCCAGCCGGTCGTCGTAGTAGGACTCAAACGTTTTGTGATCCGGCGGCATGGAACCAAGAATGTTGATGCGCAACCAGCTGTCCGTAAAATGTTCAATGAATGCGTCGGCACGATCATCTTTCAGCATTCGATCCACCTGACTTTCGACTGCCCTTGCGCCGGCCAGATTTCCGGCCGACGCCGCCGCTGTGAGTTCTGCATCCGGCATCGTGCTCCATAGGAAGTATGACAACCGTGAAGTCAGTTCGTGCTGGTCCAGCCTGGGCCCCGCCTCCTCATCGCCCTCATCCAGATACAGAAATCGCGGCGACGTCAGGATAGCCGCCAGCCCCGATTTGATCGCGTCTGCGTGAGTTTCTCCGTCCTGAATCCGCCGTCGGATGAATGCTCCGTAGTGTTCCACGCCGCCAGGTTCGATGGGCCGCCGGAATGCGCGGGCGGAAAGACGCTGCACCACCTGATCAATATCAACTCTCGCCGCGTCGGTTTCGTTACCAAAGAGCATTTGATGACTGGCAGGCGGCCACTGATCATAGACCGGCCCCTCGATTTCCATGCCCCACACACGCATGCGAGGTCCGTGATACATCTCCGACAGAATCCTGTTGTCCCTGTTCTTCAGCAACCGGGCAACCAGAGCAACATCCTTTGCGTTGCCCAGACTCGCAGAATCCAACTGAGTTTTTGTGGCGCGAATGACCTCAGGGTGATGCTTTTCAGCGACCTTCCGGATATTGCCTTTCGAACTCACCCCATTGGCCCAGCTGACAAACGGGACCGCTCCCTTTCGCAGCCACACCCGCTGAATAAACACCTGGGGGTCATCGTCGGGTAGATCCCACACCTTCACTAACCGTCTCTGATCAGCCGCATTTTTTTCCAGCAGACGCGCCTCGGGCGCAACCCAAAGCGCCATTTTCAGCGGGAACTTCCGGTAGCGCTCGAATTCGTGGTGTTCGTATCCGTGGTCCAGTCGGTTCACTGCGGCTGCCCGAACACTGATTTTGT
>JAQWLN010000041.1 GCA_029247265.1 Fuerstiella sp. | reverse complement strand
TACGTCGTTGATGCTTCCGGCAGCATGTCTGGTGATCGGATGACGCGGGTCCTGGAGGAACTAAGGGCATCCGTAAATTCTCTGGAAGAACATCACCAGTTCTTCGTGGTGTTTTTTAACAAACACACCTATGCCATGATGTGGCCACGAATCGAAAAACGGCTCGTCAGCGCTAGTCAACGGAACAAAGACCGCGTGCTGGGCTGGGCATTCGGCGTACAGCCGCAGGAGTTCACTGAGCCGCAACGAGCACTGCGGATGGCTCTGGGCCTGAAGCCTGATATCGTGTTTTTTCTGACGGATGGCGACATTCCGGAGGAGACCCTGCGACTGGTCAAAAAGTACCGTCGTGACGGTACCAGTGTTCACACGATATGTGTCGGAGAAGATGCGGCAGTGCCGGTGATGCAGAAGATTGCTGAGGTCGGGCAGGGCGCATTTCTAATGGTGCAGTAGTCCCTGTTGTGTTGCGACGTTATTGATCGTGACGTTCCAGTCGGTGGCGATGCTGACAGGGAATAGATAGCCTGCCGCATTCACACGTGTCGCTGGTCCAGCAAACAGAATTTCCGCTCATGGTCATCGTTATTGCCACAGTTACCTGCCGTTCCGGATGCCGAAACGATTTCCTGAGCGAATTTCGAAAAATCGTGCCCGAGGTTCTGCAGGAACAAGGCTGCATCGAGTACGGGCCGACGATTGATACCGCTACGGACCTCGGCAAGCAGAATATCAATGAGGACCGGGTGACAATTGTCGAAAAATGGGAGTCGCTCGACGCGCTGAAGGCTCATCTGGTGGCACCCCATATGGAAGCCTATCGCCCGAAGGTGAAGGACTTCGTCGAATCATCTGAGCTGCGAGTTCTTGAAGCGGCGTGACTGTCTGGTCGCCCGGTGTCCCCAGGTTGCCTGTTCAAAAAACGCGAGTTGCTTATGAGACGCATGACTTGTAGTTGGTCGTTGTTGTTTTTTCTGTTGACGACGACGCCCGGCGAAACTGCCGACTGGCCACATTGGCGAGGCTCGGGCCGGAACGACATTTCATCAGAAACGTCCGGCTGGGATGGTGAATCGTGGCTCAGGGGCCCGTTGTGGGACGTGAATGTGGGTGAGGGCAGTTCTTCAGCTGTGGTCATTGGAAATCACGTCTACCTGACTGGCTGGTCGAAGAATCGAGACACAATCTTCTGCCTGGACAGCGAGACGGGCAAAGAGCTGTGGCGGCAGTCGTACGAGTCGCCGCGCTACGGGCGCTTCGCCATTGGTGACCAGAAGCTGTATTCGGGAGCGTGTTCGACTCCGGATCATGACTCGGAAACGGGTTTGCTATTCACTCTGGGCGTAGACGGCGATCTGAATGCATGGGACACGGGAAACAAGGGACGGTTGTCGTGGTCTCTGAACGTTTACGATCGATACAAGGCCGAACGACGTCCTGAAGTCGCGGAGCGAACGAAGACTCAGCGCGATTACGGTTACATGAGTTCACCGCTGGTGCTTGGCAGGCAACTGATCGTGGAAGTCGGTGGCAAAACGGGCAACGTTGTTTCATTCGACAAACGCACGGGACGTGAACTGTGGAAGTCGGAGAATCGGGACGAAGCTGGGCACACGGGCGGTCCCGTGCCGATCCGTGTTCAGGAAGTTCCCTGCGTCGCCGTCCTGACGTTAAGAAATCTCGTTGTGACCAGGATTGACGGAGCCAGCGCCGGCAAGACCGTTGCTGTTTACCCGTGGACAACAGACTACGGTAACAATATTGCCACAGCGGCAGTTTCCGGTAATTCCGTCATCATTACTTCTGCCTACAACCACTTCGCGATGTGCCGGTTGAATGTGACTCTGGGCGGCGCCAACAAGGTCTGGGAAAACGAACTTGCGTCGGGCGTGTGCAGCCCGGTAATACACGAGGGTCGTGTCTATTGGGCCTGGCGCGGCGTTCACTGTGTTGATTTTGAAACCGGTGACGAATTGTGGGCCGGAGGCAAAGTCGGCTCACAGGGCTCCTGTATACTGACCAGCGACGACCGACTGATCGTGTATGCGAAAAAAGGCAGTCTGACACTGGTTGAAACGGCAAAACGTTCACCACAAAAGTACACCCAGGTTGCTGCCGAAACTGTGTTCACGGAAACCGATGCCTGGCCGCACGTTGTCCTGTCAAACGGTCGACTGATCTGTCGTGACCGAAGCGGAAATGTTCGCTGTCTCGCCGTTGCGTCCGAATCCGATTCGAAATGAACGGGTTGTTCGTCGTCACGGACACAGGTAGGGACGGCGTGTGGAATGCTTCGTCCGCTTGTCATCCCGCGTCTGCACTCATTACTGAACTCCTGTGCGCCAGTGGCTCCATCGCCATGGCAGCTTAGGTACTTGTGCGGTCGCAGGGGGGGTAGCTTGGCACATGGATTGAAGGTGCGGCCGATCGTGTTCTGAGGGCAGCGTTTTTTTCAAAATCTCTGAAGTCCTTCAACAAAAAGGCGGTCGACCTGATTTAGTTCTCGTATCGCGGTGGCGAACACAGCTACCTCACCTTTAGACGGGATAATGTGTCATGAATTTGAACGCCGGAAAGCTTCATAAATCGTCCCGTTACCGTGCAGGGTTTACGCTCATCGAACTGCTTGTGGTGATCTCCATTATCGCCACATTGATGTCACTCATTTTGCCGGCCGTTCAAAATGCTCGGGCAGCGGCTCGTAGAACCGAGTGTTTGAACAACATGCGTAATGTGGGGCTGGCAATTCACGCGAATGCGGCCAAGCGGCACGACCGTATTCCAGCCTACGGTCGATTCACACCGATCCTGCCACCGGGAATCACGAACCCGACTCCACATGAGATCTCCTGCGCTCCTCTCGGAGGTGTTAATTGGGTTGTTGACTGTCTGGGAGAATTGGATCGGCAGGACATTTTTGACCGATGGAACATGACTGCGCCAGTCAGCGACCCGGGAAACAAAACGCTGGGACAGATCTCGCTGCCAGTACTGACTTGTCCAGATGACGAATCGGCTTTTCAGCAACCCGGTGGACTAAGCTATGTCATTAACAGTGGATACGCTGACATATCAAAGATCAGGGCTTATTCCGCAGCCATCGCCGGGGGAGGACCTCCATCGGAATCTCAGATGCACAACTTCACTGCGATTCCCGCCGATTGGGATGAGGATAGTGTTGTCTCTGGTGGGCCGACGGCTCCTTTCAGTGACCCGGACGACGAAGCGATTACGAAGGCAACGGGACTTTCGTGGGTTCAGGTTCGGCAGAAGAATATGAGCCAGAGGATGTCGACGATCTACGATGGTCTTTCGAACACACTGATGCTCGCCGAAAACGTGAATGCCGGAAGTTCGGGGACATGGTCGAATCCGTCACCTGCGAACTGCACATTCGTCTATCCTATTGTGTCAGCTGATGTTGACGGTTCCACCTTTTCCGATCCTCCATTGCCACCAGAATACTCAGGAATGCCCAACGACAATCTGTACGGTGGCGAAGGTATTCCGACACCAAGTTCCAATCATCCGGGTGTCGTGAACTTTGTAATGGCGGACGGTTCAGCGCGAACAATCAGTGAGAATATTGATCGTCGCACATACATTCGTCTGGTGACACCAGCCGGTACAAAGCTCCGCTGGACCGGATTTGTGCCGGAAGATCCGGTTTCCGGCAGCGATTTTTAGATGCGCCCGACGACGGCGAACAACTCTGGCTTGTGGCTGCGGAACATGCGTTCCGGACTGAGAAAACTGCATGCCCATGAGCCAGGATGGGTCACGATATTAAACAAACAGCTCTAATGACGGGTTTGAGGTCTCCCACGATTGGTGGGTTACCGATGTCGTCGGAAATGCAGCGGTCAGGACTGATTGTCACTCATGCGGTGGAGGCGGTGTGACCGCCTTTTCCACTTCGCTCAGCAGTTGTTCTCTGCGGAATGGTTTGTACAGCACTGACTTCAGACCACGCTGACGTGATTTGACGATCGAATGTCCGGCGTCATAGCCGAAGCCGGTCATCAGGATGACCGGTAGCCGGTTGTCGATGTCCTGCATCTCACAGAAGCATTCGTACCCATTCATGTCTGGTAGACTAATGTCAGTCAGAACCACATCGTAATGATGAGTGCGTGCCATCTGGCAGGCTTCCTTACCGGAACGAACAGCCTCGACCGTGCAATTGTGTTTGTCCAGCAGGTCGTGTGCAGACTTCAGCACAGTTTCATCGCTGTCGACCACCAGTATCCGTTTGTCTGTCAGAGCCGGGCGCTCGACTCGCTGACGGCCGGATGTACCGGGAAATCCGACATCAACGGAATCCGCTTCCTCAGAAACGCGAACAATCTTTCCTCTGATGGTGCGAGTGTTATCGAGAATGGATTGCAGCTTCTCGCAGACGTCCGGGTCATGACCGATGTACTTTTCCAGAATAGCTGTGGCGCTGGAAAGAATGTCGTCGGTCGGCAAGGCGATGTCACGTTGCAGTCGAGCAGAACTTTCGGTTGCCGTCGTTACTTTTTCTGCGACCAGCAACTGCAACTGGTTGACGGCCATCGCTACGACACAGCCGAAAACCTCAAGGAATTCCAGATCCTTCTGATCGAACCCCTGAGCTCCCGGGCTTTCCACATTGAAAGTCCCCAGTACCTCGTCGTGCATGATCAAAGGGACTGTCAGCGAACTGCGAGCATCAGCAGCTCCACTCAGGTACAGAGGGTCAGTCTGCGTGTCGGAACAAAGGTGGCTTTTGCGCGTTGCAGCGACGTATCCCGTGACTCCGTTGCCCTCTGCACTTGTGAACAGTTGCCGTGTGGCGGCTTCGGCCTGCATTCCGACCTGCAGCAGTGGCAGCAGTTCGCCCGAACCTGGGTTAATAACTCGGATTTCAATTGTGTCAAAGCCCAGGATGTCCTGGGAATACTCCAGAATCTTGTCCTTCAGGAGTTCAGATCGATCTTCAGGTGACATCTCCGTCACCTCTTCCGGTGACAAGTCTCCCAGTTCGATTCCCGCGCGATAGAGTGCCTCACGTTTTTGATTCTCAAGGATTTCTTCAGAAACATCGCGAGCTACGATCGTCGTAAATGGCAGGGATTGTCCGTCACTGACAGGCAGTGGTGATCGGGATGCCCGAATTGCCACAAACTTACGTTCGGCCATTTTGAGAATGGCTTTCAGGACCTTGTGGGGACCTGGATCCATGTTCGTTGGCAGCACAGCAGGACTGATCAGTTGCGGACTTTCGAGGGCCTCCAAAAAAGAAAGGCCGACCAGCGAGGCTTCGCTGCCGACCATGTTTTGAAGCATTTGATTATGCCAGACCACTTTGTTTTCGGAGTCCACCAGGACCAGGGCGTCCGGCACGCTGTCCAGAAAACCCTGAGCACACAGCTGCAGGTCCTGAGTGCGTTTGGCGAACTCACCGGCAAACAGAACTCCGTCCGCTTCCGCGCCGGGAATCCCCGGTGCGACGAGTTCGACGCTGTCGCCCATGATCCTGAAAAACTGGCTGGCGGCCTCGTCCGAGTCGCCGGACACCAGTAACCGCGGTCGTGAGGAACTCACGTATTTTGTCCCGGAACGGATATGCGTTTGGTTGTGTGGGAGCGTGCTGTGACACGATCCCACCGAAGCAATTGATTTAAACTCATGCCGTGATTTGCCGAAAGCCCAACAACCTGAATTCTGCGCAGTTCTCTCAAACTTCGTCAGCGATTTTCGCTGGACATTAACTCCACCGCAATCGTGCCCTTGTTGTCACCCAACTGATTCCACTCGTCCCTGCAGCGAAGCAACAGTCGCCCATTGTCCGGTGCTGTAAACGTCCCATCGATACCAAGATCGAATGGCCTGCCTAACTGATAGTCATTAAACAGGATACCGGTTAGCCTTCCATTACCACTGGGGGCACCATCGGCAGAAAATTCTGCAGAGTCCTCTGACATGCGACACATTCCTGTGGCAGCAAAACGATACTCCTGTCCTTTGACGACTCTCAATCCGCTGGGCTGCCAGCCCTTGTTGGCGCGGATCCGCGAGGCGATCGGCCGCGAGCCTTTTTGTTCCCAATACTTTGCCTTCCAGTTCTAGGCACAGCGTCCGACATCAAAACCTCGCTGTAGATGATCAACGAAGAATCGAAACTCGAATTCCAGCTCCTCCATTTGGGAGGCGAACGATCGGTCGAAAGTTGATGGTCTTCCCGTCAAAAAACCGACACCCATCGGGCGGAACCGGTCGTAATAGTTACTGTTGTTCACCAGAAAATGGCACAACGCCCATCGCCATGTGTAATTCTGCCAGCCGTCTCCCGTGCGCTGTCGATAGTCTGTGATTTCCTCAAGGGTCCTGCGTGGCGAATTCTTCAGAAACTGAATGACATAATCCGGCGCAGTGACCGTTGCGTCGTCTTCAACCCAGTAGTTGCCCAATTCAGCCATGCCTTCCGCGTACCAGGTTGGTCCGGTGACTCCGAACGTCTGGTAGCAATACGCGTGCACGGCTTCATGCTGCGGCGTGCCGTAACTGTTAGACGCATAGACAATGGCGTTCATGTTCAGCTGAGTGCCGCGGCGTGTTCCCTGAGCAATCGTGATGCCGCCCTGACGCACAGTGTTGCGAACCTGCGGCGACAATGAACCAGATGGCCAGTAATCAAGGTCGTCCACAACGTAGCATTCGATGGTCTTGCGATTTGGTGCGCCCCAGTAGCGGGAGATGATCTTCAGCATCGTCTCCATCTTCTGCAGCAGGGCGTCCGCGTCGTCTTTGGCCAGATCGGTATGGATCAGGAAATTCCGACTTCGGTAGTCGTCAGGGCGACGAGCGTCGGCAGTCCGGTTGCCTTGGTCCTGACCGACGGCACAGTTTGCTGCGGCGAATCCCAGCAAACAGACAAGGAAGATCGAGGCTGCTGTCTGACGCATCATTTGGCAGGTTTCTCCGTCGCAGCGGCTGGTTTTGTCTTTTCAATTCTCCCGAACATATGGCCACCCACTTTTCCGTGCTGCCATGTTCCCGCATAGCGATCGCCGTGAAAGATGACTCGAGCAGAAAACGCCGATCCAAGTCCAGGCAATGTGGCGTCCGTCAGCGACACCATGGGAGTATCACCGGCCCATTCCAGCGGCACGGTGATCGGCACCCTTGTGTCCACATTTCCATATTTTACTCGTGTTACGAACGTCCACAGGTTGCCCCCCAGTTTCGTTACGCTCTTGATCTCGTAGCGTTCAGCCTTGGGAGGACCGTCTGTTCTGCCATCGACTGTGAAGGATCCGACCAGCGTGACGTTGGACATCCGCGCAGAAAACGTTTCTTCACGTGCTTCGGACTCGTCAGCCCGCAGGGGCGCGGTCAGCAGCATCACGAACGTGGTCGTGGCAATCAAAAGGTTTCGATGCATTTCAAGGATCTCCTGTCGATGGAAAAAAGCTTATCAGAGATGTCTGCCCAGGAGCGCCGCTATCCTGTAAACGTGCTCGCAGGCAATTATCGTCAGCTGTTCAGCAAAACAAAGTCATGTTCCGTCAGATTTCGTGACCAGTGAACGCAGACGCACAGCTCCGGACGTTTGCCAGAATGGCTTGAGGCACAGACCGGGCCAAATTGTATCCGAATAATTTCGCGATGCCGAACGACCGATTCGCGCGCACGCCGTGTTTTACTACCATTCCGCGGCAAATGACCAGGATAACGTCGTGGTGGCTTCACGGAGGCCACCGTTTCACTTCGACATGTCCGCGTTGTTCATGGAAGAGGCCGTATGCAATATTCCGGAAGACAGATTTCTAAACAGAAGACGACGTCAGCACGCTGGTTGACGTTCGCTGCTCTGGCAGCTGTTGGCATCGTTCTTCTTGACGCTCCTCTCGTGGTCGCGTTTCAGCCGGATGCGCCGGGCAACGTTGTCGTCCAGCAACCCGCAGGCAATGGACTGAGCCTGAACGACATGCTGCGGGCGGGCGGTGCTGTGGGATATCTGATCGTCCTGCTGAGTCTGGTGATGGTGGCGCTGATTGCCGACCATGTGATGAATATTCGTCACTCGACGCTGATCCCGCCGGGGCTGGCCGAGGAAGTGCACCGTTGTCTGGCCGAAGGGAAGATTGACGAAGCCAGGAAACTTTGCGAGCAACATCCGGGCTTTCTAAGCCGAGTACTGCACGCGGGGCTGGACGAGACCGGAGGCAACTACAGCGCCATCGAAAAAGCGATGGAAGATGCGGCTGTCGAACAGTCGGCACGGTTGTTCCGGCGCATCGAATACCTGTCGGTAATCGCTACCATCGCGCCGATGCTGGGACTGATGGGAACCGTCTGGGGGATGATTCAGGCGTTTCTGGAGTTCGAACAGAAAGCGAATCCGCAGGTTTCGGAACTCGCTCCCGGCATCTACCGAGCTCTGATCACTACACTCCTGGGGCTTGGCGTCGCAGTACCGTCACTGAGCGCTTTTGCTGTTTTCCGCAACCGCATCGACGAACTGGCAGCCGAAGCAACACTTCTTTCCGAACACGTCTTTGCCGATTTCCGTCGCGCGTTGCAGGCACGACGAAGCAACCGAGAACGACCTTAACGAAGTTAACCTGATGAAGAAGATTCTGATCCAGTTTGATACTGATGTCGCCCCCAGTAGTTTTGACCGCGTTGTCGCGATTGATGCCGGAGTTGACGAGTTGTTCAGCTATGGCGGCATTTCGCCGGACAACGTCACGGGACTTGTTCACGGAGCCATCTTCACTCGTGGTCCGGCCGATCTGAAGAATACCGCTATCTTTGTCGGTGGCAGCAATGTGACCGACGGCGAAGCATTGATGAAGAAAATCGGCTCGACTTTCTTCGGACCGATGAAAGTATCGGTAATGATGGACTCCAACGGCTGCAACACAACAGCCGCTGCAGCGGTCGTGGCGGCCAAAAAACATCTGCCTTTGGCCGACACTTCGGCACTGGTACTGGGCGGCACCGGACCGGTCGGTCAGCGCGTTGCTCAGTTGCTGGCCACCGAAAGCAGTGCTGTGACACTCGTTTCCAGATCGGAAGATCGAGCGGCAACTGCCTGTGATGCGATCCGAGCAAAGACAGACGCCGGCACATTGACCCCAGCTGGCGCTGCCACGGTCGAAGAATTTCAAAGTCTGTGTTCCGGTAAACAACTTGTCGTGGCCGCCGGTGCGGCGGGCGTGTGTTTTCTGCCGGAAGGTTCACTGGCGGCGCTGGATGGACTGTCCGTAGCGATCGACCTGAACGCGGTGCCGCCGGTCGGCATCACAGACATCGGCGTCACCGACAAGGCCACCGAAAAGGACGGTACCATTTGTTACGGGGCCATTGGTGTCGGCGGCACCAAGATGAAAGTCCATCGCAAGGCTGTGGCCAGCCTGTTTGAGTCCAATGACCGAGTCTTGGACACACAGCAGATTTATGCCCTGGCGCTGCAGGTCGCTGGCCTGGCGTGACACCCGTCTTGCACAAGACCAGTGGGTGGCCGTGGGCTGGACTGAGCCTGCGAAGGAAGCCCCGGAATCCGCCGCTTACTCCAGCTCCGGTCACTGTCTGAAAGCGTCCGATTTCGATTGGCACACCTGCCAGCGGTGCTTCGTCTGTGTTCAGCACAACGCCGCTGATTCTTGTTGTCCTGACTGGTTGTCAGATTGCCGTCGCTGGCATGGACATCAAACGAATATGAGCCAATATCGTGGGGAGTGGGCGTGATTTGCATCGAGCCGTTGCCGTTGAATATGATCGCTGGCATGTCATCGGCTGGCGTGAAAGAAAAGGAGACTGGATCGCCGTCAGCGTCGGTGGCGGTCAACATGACATCAACGGAATCGCCCGGCATGATCGTGATGGGAGGGACTGTATCGAAGACAGGCGCCTGATTCGGCCCGGCTGTTAATACGCGTGGTTTGATTGAGAATGCAGTCAGCGTGGGATCAGAGAATTCGACCAGTACCGGATTGGAGGTGCCTGCCGTTGTCAGCCCGCCGCCGGTGATCGCATTGACCACGTTCAGGTAAGGGGCTCCGCCACTGGCTGTCCCGGTCGCACCTGTCAGCGTAACGCCGGCAGGAAGATCATCGAAGACAACAACAAGCTGCCGCCCTGTATCTGCTCCGTCATTGCGCAGCCGCAGCTCTGCCTGATAGAGGCCTGTTGCTTCATGGAAACGAATATTGTTGAATTCAGCAGTGGCATTCGCTGCTGGCTGATAACCGGACAGATCAACACTCGGTCCGATGGCCGCAAATGTTGCGCTGGAATCCGGGAACCCGGGGCCGAAGACGCCGGTCAGGTCAACGGTGTTTGTGATGGACGTAACGGAAACCTGTGTGCCGTTGTCAGCATCGCTGTTGATCAGCTGGAACAGCAATTGGCCGTTGGCCACTCCCGTGACGGACGTCACGTCGATTTCGACCGCTTGACCGTCGAATCGAACTATACCAGGCGCGAACTCCGTTCGGTCACCGGCCAGCGTCAGCAGGCTGGTTCCGGGTGCGCCGCGATCGAGCAGTGTCGTATCTGAATCCGCGCTGTCGACAAGATAGATTTGAAACAGGTCTTCGACTGACGGTGCCTGATCGGACGTATCGAATGCCGTTTCCAGTTCGATTCGTATCGTGCGTGTTCCTCCGTTCGTGCCGCCAAGTGCGACGGGAAACAGTTCCGTCGACAGAAAGCCGTCGGATTCTCTCAGTGCAATCAGTGACGCGGAATTCGCAAGGTTATCAACGTTTTCACGAATCTCGGTGCTGGTAAGTGCAGAGGCACCTTTGGACTGTTCAATCTGCGCATTCGTACCCGCGAGTTTGGTCAGATGGATCAGGAAGGAATCACTTGCGTCGAAGTCACCGTCGCCATCCACGTCTGCTCGTGAACCCAACTGGCCGATGTTGGTGCGGATCTGCGCGGCGTTCAGTGTTGAGGCGCCTTTGGACTGATCGATCTGCGCATCTGTTCCCGCCAGTTTGGTCAGATGAATCAGGAATGAGTCATTCTACCAGGTCACTGGTCGCGGCCAGCATGAGCCTGGATTCCAGGAATTCAACGTGCGCTGACGTCAGCCATTTCCGGGATCGGCGAGAGATTCGTCGTCTGTGTTGGCGAGGAGAAAATTCATGCAGGCAGGACTTCAGTTGATCAATCAGCAACGTTCGTCTCTTTCCGTGAAGGTCCGGATTTGCAGCTTCGAACGGGGTGTTCTTGCTGTGCTTCACTGAATCTATCGGGCAGCACGCACAAATGCACGTTCGGATCCAGGAAAACACGTTCGAACGGCCATGCCGCATGCGGTACTGGATTGACAGCTGACGACTACGATCGGAGGGGGGGCAATAATACACTTAAGTGGCGGAGGTCCGCGCTGATGATCCTGCGTCTGCCAGTGATATCAGCCGGCGTCGTTGGTCGTGCGTCCCAGAGCGACATCAAAATCGCTGACCGAGGGAATCAGCATGGCGATCGTCGCAAAGCCATAAGCGACGCAGATCCAGAAACACACGCCTAACGTGCCGCCCAGCAGAAAGTCCGTGATGGCATAGAACGTCAGGAAGGGCAGCATGACAGCCGCCATTGTCAGAGCGCTGGACGGGTTCTTGTGCGTCAGAGAACTGTACAGTCCGATGCTGCCCAGTCCGATGAAGACAATAAAACTCTGCATCTGAATGGCGAACGACGACCGTGCTTCCACCAGCAGCAGCATGAAGACAAAGATGCCGATGAACAGAAAAAACATCGTTCCCAGGCTGTTGCCAATTGCCGCGCGAGAATTGTCGTAGGTCAGTCCGGAATGCAGGCCGAGCATGATGGCGAATAGTGACAGACAGAAGTACGCCACAACAAGGTAGATCAGATTCTCTACGGTGAGCTGCTGTGACGCTCCGTACGTCATTGCGGCAGCCATCAGCAGCACAGGAACGACAATCATCTCACGTGTGTTCCACAACGCACCAAAAATCTTGCCGGTCATAAATTCGCTGGCGTGCAGGTCCGTCGCCAGCAGAATATCCAGAGTGTTGTCGTCGCGTTCCGTGGAAATCGACGTGACTGCCTGAGCGTTGATCAGCAGCAGGCTGATGACGCCAATGGCCAGGAACGCCGCAGCTGGCGGCGAAATCATTCCCAGTACAAGTGCTGTGTCATCGGTTCCGGAAGTTATCACCGAGTACCCGATTAGCGCGGCCAGCAGAACGTAGGCCAGTTTGATCACAACGATCTTGCGACCGTAACCGCGTGTGACAATTTCCTTCCACGTGACCGGGTTATTCCAGACTGCACGGTGCTGTTTACGTTCGGTACCGACAGGCACAGGTGATTCGGTGGCGTCAGGTGTAACGTTCTCGGGCTGTGTTTCGTCTTCCAGTACGTTTTGTCTCAGTTGCTGCGAAGGGTTCCAGACACGCAGTTTCACGATCGTGTAAAGATTAAGCGTTGCGGCCAGGCCGACCAGCAGCGATACGGAGTTCAACGCGGAGACCTGGACGGCTCCGTGCTCCAGACCAGTCAGTGGATTCATGACATTGAACAGTGATCTGTACGGCGACAACTGTCCCAGCCAGTATCCAATCGTTGATTCGATGCTGACAAGGGCGATGAATCCTTCGACAGCCGCCACAAACAGGACGACGCCCAGCACGCTGATGGCCAGCGTCTGAAAGGTCTTTTCCCGCCAGTAAGCGACCAGACAGCCCCATGAGCCGCTGGCCAGAGTTGTGGCTGCGATAATGGCTTCGGCCCACAGGATCTGCGACCAGCTGACTCCGCCCAGCAACTGCAGCACACAGAAGACGGGTACCGAAGCTGCCAGCAGTACCCCGACAATCAACAGGCTGGCCAGCAGTTTTCCGAGTGCCAGTTCGCGACTGCGCATGTCCGTCATCAGCAGCAGAATCAGCGTTCGCCGATCCTTTTCCTGCGCGATATTGGCGGCCGTAAATAACGTTGCAAAAAACATCCCCAGTGTCAGCTGCAGCAATGCAAAGACACTGAAGACAAGGCTGCTGAAAGCAGCGACGTCCCCTGAAAACTTTGTGTCCTGAAACCCGATGGTCGCCTGGCGAATGGTATACATCAGTACCAGCAGGCACGCGACATAGCCGGAACGCAAAAGGTAGTGGCTCAGTCGGCGCGGAGTCGTCAGGGCTTCTCGAACAAAGATGGGGCCCGCAAACAAAATGTTTCCTCCGACACGTCGATGCTGAATGAAGGTGCTGGACATCACGCTCGCGGTGAACGCTGATGTCACGCGAAGGGACAAGTCGAGCCTGGGCGAACGTTAGAAACTGGTGCGGTTTTCAATCATGAACTCCCGTTCTATGTCCGGCTGGCGACCCGCGTGATACATCACAAGTTCTTTTAGAGGGAAATCTGCGGGAGGCTGTCGGTTGTTATACTGTTGCACCGTTTGCCAGTAATAAACAGCCAGCATGATCTCGTCGATGTATGCTTCGTGTTGTATAAGCTGAGGGTATGTCTCCAGGACCTCAGCCATTTTGCTCATGCCGTCAGCAAATCGCATTTCCGCTATGGATGGCTGAAGGTTTCCCTGTTTGTCTTCTGAGTCCGAAATCTCTCCACGTGAGTAGGCCACTTTGCCGTCCGCAATGGCTCTGTGTGCGGAAACGGCTATTGGATCCCGTTCGCAGTCGGCCAGATTCTGCCAAAAACGATAATTGACCATCTTTACGTTCTGCTCCCACACTTTGCGTTGGGTTGCAAGAGTCACTCCGTTTTCTTTGGCCAGTGCATTAAGTTCTTCGGTTGAGCAATTCAGTTTATACTTGACTTCGTTCAGCCCGAGGAAGATGTCGTTTCCGTACACGTCCGTCCATTCTGCGTAGGCGTCGTCCCACCCACTTCGGTTCTGTTCTTCCCATACTCGCCGATCTTCGTCCTCCTGTGCGTGCCGATCGTTTTCCGAAAGGCCTCGTCTGTCTTTGTTTTCACTCAGTTCCTTCATGTCGGCCGAATAGTCGTTCTGTTTGGCCGACACATGGTCAAACAGCGCTCGTGAAGGTGCCTGTCGAAAAAACACGTGTGTCATTCCCTTGACGGGGTAACCATTCGCGTCCTTGTCGTTCGAAATGTCGAACCAGTCCTTGGCGACCAGATAATTGTCCTTCGCCTGCGGGTTGAGCTCCGGGTCGGACGATGGCTCAGGGAACAGTTCGTCGTTCGGGTCATTGATGAAGAATTTGCGGAAGAATTTCTTTTCGTCTGAGTTGCCGAACTTGCGGCCAATGAAGTCGCCCACATTATGAAACAGAATGGTCGTCGTCTGATTCCGGTTGGTTCCCAGCTGTAGAAACTTGATGCCTTCCTTGACCCAATAGAATCGGTCTGCCACCTTGTCCCACTCACGCGAGACATTAAAGGCCAGATTCCACCCTTGGAATTTCCAGATCTCAACATAGTGAGGCTGCAGTCGGATGATGGAATCGACGGTGGTTTTCAGCTTGCCCCAGTTTTTCTTTTCCTGGTACTCGATCGCCTGCAGATGCAGGATTCCGGCCGCCGGACCTCTAAGGCCCAGCAGTACCAGGTTCATGGCAGCACTGGACGGATCGATTTCTCCAAGTGTGCTTTCGCCGAGGTCGTGTTCGACACGCATCTGTGCCAGCATCCCGCCTGATACGGCCGTCTTTGTTCCGGGCAGAACGTCCTCGGACGTCGGTGCCCCAAGATAAACGATCGGAATCAGCAGAACGACAATACAGCTCGCGTAGACCAGCTTTCGTTGTCTTGATGTAAGGTTGTTCATTTCGATTCTAACTCACGAAACTTAAGGCAGGCCGCACCGATTACGATGCATGGAATAAGGAACCCGACAAATGTCAAAATAGCCGGCAACACGGACGAATTCCATGGGACATCGAAGCCGTTTTCGATGTAGGCCGCCGAATCACTGAAGGTGCTGAAGTCGGGAATGATGTTGCTCACTACGCCGAGAATGCCCACGACTCCCGTGTCCACGGCGCTGACGACCTGTTGAGTGCCTTCGTTGGTATCCAGTCCTGTGGCGGGATTTCTGTGTTGGATGATCAGCATGGCCGATTGGACCAGGCCCCCTCCTCCTTCTTCCACTCCGTGGACGATACGAGTCATCAGTTCATGGAAGAACTGGCCGATCACGAAAACCGCCAGGGTGAAGAAGAACGATACCGGTCCCTTGACGACACAGCTGGCGGTTACGCCCAGCACAATCACGAGAGAAAGCATCAGCCCGATATTCAGTAATGCCTTGCTGTATCCCAGGAGAAAGGAATTGTCCTTGAGGCGAATAAACAGGTCGGGCCGAGCCATCCCGAGAAACATCTGGTGGTTCAGGCAGGCGACATCAACTCGTAGATGGCCATCAGCAACAAGATCCTCGAACAGATCTGCCTCAAGGACCCAACCTGCTGAATCACGAGAAATGAGTTTTTCCTCCTGGACCAGCTTCATGAAATACTGCAACCAGCGGGAATCATCTGCGATTTTCAGCTTGCCGTCAGCGATCGCCAGGGCCTGAGCATCGATTTGTTCCTGCAGCACCTCTACGAACAGATCGGCGTTCTCAGCGGAAAAACCGGCAGAGGTGGCGAGGCTGTCAGACAGACCTGGCGAAAGTTCTGTGCCGTCCACCAGTTTGCCCTGATCATTCCATTCAGTGGATACTTTGGCCAGAAAGCGAGCGGTCGCTTCGTAGTCCGCTGCATACGACAGTTTTCGAGGATAAGTATTGACGTTTTCGCCTTCGTGGAATTCCGAGACACGGAACGATTCCAGCGGAACTTCGATTCGCGGCATCGACTCCATCAGGTCCTGACTGCGTTCTCTGAGTACGTCCGCCAGTGAATCACAGGCGGTTGACAATTCTTGGTAAGACGCATCATTGCCGGACTCCACTTCCCCTGCCAGCTTTCCGAAGACAACAAATGCATCAACAACATCCGTGAATTCCTCGCCCAGCGTCCTGAGTACGTATTCAGCCTGCAGGCACGCGATCGACACGTGTTGGCAGTCAACTGGTTGAAAGTCGTCCTGAGACGACGTCATGCGCGCGGCCGCGTCGCTCAGCAGGTCTGCAGCGTTCTGGAAGCTGCCTTCGCGCATTGCATCTGCAGCCGGCCGGAAGCTGGCACCGACACCGAATGATGAGAACGCATCCTCACGCATATTTCGAATCAGCGTATACTGCGCCTCAATTCCCTCGCTGATCGTGTCTTCAGAGCCTTTCACAGTGCGGAACGCTTCGAATCGTGCCTCCAGATTTAATTGGTCTCCCAGTTTTTCGGGTGTCACCTCATGGAAAGTCCAGACCGCTCGAGCACGAGAGTTGCCCTCAACAAACGATCGATACATCCACGGATCACCAACATTGATGCCTGCGGTCTTTGGCAGGCTTTCTCTGTCAAGAAAGAACAGGTTGCCATACGACGGGACACGACACGTCAGTTGTCCAGGGGCGTTGGGATCCTCGGACGTCGGTACCTGACGCTGAATCCAGATGTATCCGACAGCACCCATCACCAGCAGAATTGTTGTCGCCAGCGTAGAGAATCCAAGTATTCGTCCGATCACGACTTCGACTCGGCGGACGGGTTTTGTCACGACGGTGTGCAGCGAACGAGCGCGAATATCTTCCGGAAGGGCCCAGCAACTCAAGAACATGACTACGGGCAGAATGAGCCAGGAAATTGTGGTCAGCATGAACGTAATGTGAACGCTGACCTGCAGGTCCTCTCGGGCGTTGCTATTTGTCAGAAACCATCCGCCGAACATCAACATAATTGCGAAGACAACGAATACAAAAAGAGCCTTTCGTCGCATCGCTTCCATCAATGTCAGTCGCGCGACGGCAATCACGCGACGCGGTGACACCGCAGTCAGATCTTTGAGAAAACTGGCAAGGCCAGCGGTGAACACCCTGACGCCGCGTCCGCCGTTTCGAGAACACGAGGCAACGACACCGAAGGCGATCGCTATCGCGCCGATGACTCCGACGAGCTTAAGCCAGCTCGCCAGGCCGAAGGCAATATTGTATGTTGGTGGATCGAAATCCATGGTTCAGTCCGCAAATGGTGAGATCGGAAAGCGTAAGCAGGGAAGAAGACGTTTCTTATGAATCGGCAGATTCGTTTGCAGATTCCGCCGTTGCAGGCTGAGTTGCGGCCATTTCTTCGGCCGTAAATCTTCGCCCTGGTCGCTCACTGCTTTCACGAACCGTTTTCAGGAACAATTCTTCCAGGTCAGCTCGCGGTTTCTGAATCAGGCTGTCCTTCATGCCATGCTTCTCAAGTACCTGCCGGACCTCGGCGACGGCGTCGTCACTGAGATTGCCGGTTCGAATTTCAGTCTCTTCACGAAGTTCCAGCAACTGGTCCACTTCTCCCAGGACCTTCAGCTCGCCCTGAAACAGGACGGCAATTCGATCGCTGACGTCCTGCACGTCCGCCAACTGGTGGCTGCACAGAACAACTGTTTTTCCTTCATCTCTCAGCTTCAGGATCAGATCCTTCATTTCTCGTGTACCGATAGGATCGAGACCGCTGGTTGGTTCGTCCAGAATGACAAGCTCAGGGTTGTTGATCAGCGCCTGTGCCAGGCCAATGCGGCGCGTCATGCCTTTGGAGTACTCTTTCAGCTGTCGGCGTCGAGCAGTGTCAAGTCCGACCATCTTGATCAGCTCATCCGCCCGCTGAACGCGTTCAGTAGCGGAGATGTCGAACAGCCGTCCGTAGAAGTCCATCGTCTCGTCCGCATTCAGAAAGCGATAGAGATACGATTCTTCCGGCAGATAACCAATGCGTTCGTTCTTCTGAACATCGGAGGCCTTCTTGCCCAGAATCTTGATTTCGCCCGATGTGGGGAACAGCAGTCCCAGCAGCATTTTTATGGTCGTTGTCTTGCCTGAACCGTTTGGTCCCAACAACCCGAACACTTCGCCTCGTTTGACATCAAGGCTCAGACTTTTGACGGCCTGGACCTTCTTTCTGCCCCAGAAATCGCGGTAGACCTTCGACAGGTTTCTGATTTCAATCACGTTGTCCTGAGTCTGCATGTTTTCGTTCTTCGTCAGCGAATTCGGGATAGTTCTGGCAATACAAAGTGACCGTTAGGCCTACACGACGCACCAGATATGGAAAAATCGACTTACCTTCACGGAGCGAGAGCTCCCGGCAAACCGGTCTGGACGGCAAAAAGCCATCGATCAACCATAAACGCAGCGAAACACGGGGCCGCTGCTGCATAACGGGGTTACGTCGAACAACGGCGGAATGTTTGTGGAAACCCGAAAAACTAACCGTAGAGGAAAATATACGGTGAACTGTGCGGCTGCAGGTCCTTTCCGCGGACGAGCTGACGCCTTTTGAGACTGTATTAACGGTCTTGAGGGTCTGCTCAGAATTGCAATCACCGTCTCAGATTGCCTCCCGGAAGCGGTTCGAAAAGGCAATCCGATGCGCAAGCGAGGGATGGAAACAACACGAATCTCAGTCCCTCGCTCTTGCGCCGGGTTCTCGAAAAGCTTCTAGAACTCGCCGACCACGTTCCCGTCCGCTCGTTCACCCAAGTTGCGAAACAGGCCGTAGTCGATGTTCTCACTGAGAAACTGGACAGATCCGTCACACAGCAGAAACTGCACGCCTCCCGCGTGCTGACTGCTGAAGTGGACGATGTGATTCGTTTGATTGGGCGTCGAGTGCATCGGCATCATGCCCATCATCGCTGGCTGTCCCACGTGACCGATCACCAATGAGCCAGCTCCTTCGGTCATGGTTGGCATCATCATCATGCCTGCACCGCGACGGACCCTCGGAATGGCGGCGTACCAGGTACTGTGACTTGCCACAGGTGGGGCCGGGGCCGCGAAATCGTGTTGGTGCCGTCGTTCACCTACACAGATTGTGTTGGAGGTTCCGTCGGTGATGTCTCGAAACGAAATACGGCTGTTGCGGAAAAAGACTCCTGTACTGTCGCCAGCGTTCATCGTCACGCTGCCGTAACCCAGAATTCCCACGTAATTGGACGTTGGCAGCCGATATGCAGTGCCACCCGCGCCGGTGACATCGAAGACCGTTGGCGCTGGATCTGTTGGACACAGGAAAGCCTTCAGCGTTGTCTTTGACGCGATGGCAATATTTACCGGATCGTGTGCGTCCAGGTTGGTGTCGATCTGCTGCGTCAGCGTCGACTGCTCAATCTGCGGCAGAATCGCAAACGACCATGCATAACCCTGTCCGGTTTCTGCCATGACGGGAGCCGACCTTGATACGTTTCGTGCTGTGTATCCGGGAGGAAAAGTGTTGTAAATGTCGTGATAGTTATGCAGCGCCAGCCCGATCTGCTTCAGGTTGTTGCGGCACTGCGTTCGCCGAGCTGCCTCTCGTGCCTGCTGGACAGCAGGCAGAAGCAACGCGACAAGAATGGCGATGATGGCAATCACCACCAGTAACTCGATCAGAGTAAAGCCTTTGATCAGGCGAGATGTATGTTTATGCATGAGGATGATTTCTGTATCGGAAAAAAATTGGCAGGAACGCATCGGACGCTGTGAGGAAGTCTTGTCCAACAGCTGCCAGCAAACGAATACTCGAACAGACTCCGCATTCGAAATGCGTGACGGCGGCCCACAACGTGTGTGATGGAGCCACCCGTTCGGCTGCGAGCGGTATTTGGCTTGCCGAACTCAGATTCTGCCGCTGGACATCAGCTGCCAGGCGTGCGATGCTGAGAGAGAGCGACGAGCGCCCGCCGAAAGATCGAAATCTGCCCGGGGCGCCCGGAAACTGTTCAGCAGAAGATAGCGTTCGGGGGCGGTGTTGGTGGTTTGTCCACCTTCCGATGACGCTGGTCGTCGACCGGAGCCTTGAGGCTCCCTGTGAAGGTGATTTCTGGTGCGGTAACGAGGATCGGCATTGTCTGTGGCATATGGCTTACCCAGACGCCCGGTGAATCCTCACCACACGCACACGATGAGACTGTCCCGACAAGAGTGTCTGTCGGCTGACCGCACCCGGCAATCGGCGCCGCCTTTGTCGAACAGGAATCCCTGGCGGAGTCGTCTTGCCTGGTCGTCAGGGAGCAGCAGCGGCCTGTCGATTCTGCCACAGTCGCATCACCATCAGAGTTCTGTTCACAACGATCGTCTGATTCCCTGTCGCCCTGTGTTTTTATGGTGCAACAGCATGTCCCGCCGTTCCGCGCTTCCGCAGAACATCCACACTCGCCACCATCACACATCCGGGACTGCGACATCAGTATTCGTCCTTCCGGAAGAATGCTGGTCGTCAGCAGCAGGGCGATCTGAAGTAGAGCGATCAGTCTCATGTTCGACACATGTAGCGGTGAGACGGGACAGGCAATGGGCTTAAGAGACTATACGGGGTGAACAGTCAACTCAATTCGTCAATGCTGAAGTGTGAAACTATTTTGTCGATTCCCAGCGTTGAAATGAACGGCATCTCTGGCTCAGAAGCGTATCGGACCGTCCCATGATCTGCATGGATCAGCAAATTGTTGCAGCTCACGACTGGACCGCTGCCCTGATTGCTGGTGTAGTAGCGTCAGGCCGAAGAGGCGTACTTCGAATATTGCAGCACGCGAGAATCTGATGCATATGTGGTCTGTCTTATCTCATTGTTTTGTAACGGTGGTTCTGCTGGCAACGGGCCTGCTGCCATCGGTTTGCGCCGAAGAATTCACGGTCCGCCCCCTCAGCGAGGAGCAGGCGGCCGAATACAGCCTAAACCCTGTGTTTTACAAGAAGAGTACACTGGCTGAAGGGATCCTGATTGCGACCTCTGAGCGGGTTTCTGACATTGCGCATCAGGAGGCAGCATATCAGTTCAGCATGATCATGCGGAGCATCCGTCCGGCGATCGCTCAAAGTATCCGCGATGAAAAAGTGCTGTGCATACTTATTGGGCACGACGAACTCACCTCGCAGTTGCCACAGTTTGCAAGTGACAAGGCGGGCCCGGACCTTGACTTCTACAACTGGCGCAGTCGCGGATTTCTGACTCACAAAAATGGAAGGCCGACCGTCGTTTTTGCGGAGGAAGACGTGCTGGAATTCGAAGGAGGAATGCAGTTTGAGAGCATTCTGATCCACGAATTCGGGCACGTCGTTCAGGGCGCCGGTTTTGACAAAGGGCTACAGGACCGACTTACCGAGTGCTTTGAACGGACGAAGGAAGCGGGACTCTGGAATGACGGTCGAGCTGCACAGCGATTTCGCAGAGTCAAAGGTGATGTCCCTGTGAGTCTGTTTGATGCTCTTGTGAAGTGGTTTCCCGCGGAATCGCCGGTGCTGATCAGGTCGTGTCTGGACAACGGCGACATCCTGGTGAACGGAAAACCGACACACTCAGAGGTGATGGTCACGGGTGAGGACAAAGTGCTGATCGTCTTCGGCGGTGAAAAACAATGTTACGCCGCGAAGAACAGAGCCGAGTACTGGGCGGAAGGACTGCAGTGCTGGTATGACACGAATCGTACGATGGACCACGATCACAATCATATTCATACGCGTGAACAATTGAAGGACTACGACGCGCCGCTGGCACGACTGTGTCACGATGTGCTGGGAGATTCAGACTGGCGTTTTGTTTCTCCGCGCGAACGCGCTGGAGAAGGTCATTTGAAGGATTTTGATCCTGCAGCGTCACCCGAAGCTTTGGATCCGGAACACATTAGGACGGCAGCTTACGATTATTACGACAATTACTGGAAGGAGTACTGGTTACGGCTGCACGCCAAACACGAGTCCGTGAAGCGGCATCCTGTGCCGGACAGTCCGCTGTGGCTGACGTACCCTCGCGGCGAAGGTCCGGGCCGAGGCAGGCATGTCGTGCTGGTTGCAGCCGATCAGGAATACCGCAGCGAACAGTCCATGCCGATGCTCGCAAAAATACTTTCCAAGCGTCACGGGTTCGACTGCACCGTCCTGTTCTCGATGAATGAGTCGGATCAGGTTGATCCGACCCAGAAGATTCGCTGGCAGGACAAGACCGTACAGCACCGTATTCCTGGTCTGGAGCATCTGCAGAATGCCGATCTGCTGATCCTGTTCAGCAGACTCATTACGCTGCCCGACGACCAGATACAGCATGTCGTCTCTTACCTTGATTCCGGAAAACCGGTCATTGGGATCCGTACCGCGAATCACGGTTTTCTGGAGAGTTTTCCATACCAGAAGGAAGGGAAGAACGTTCGTTTCGGAGAAGACGTTCTGGGCGGATCATTCCGCGGACATCACGGCAACTGGCATGCGGATTCGACGCGCGGTATTCCGGTTGAAGGTATGCAGGACCATCCGATTCTGCGCGGCGTCAGTAATGTCTGGGGACCGTCTGATGTCTACAGGACATACCCGGAAGGTAAGAGTCTTCCCGACGGCTGCCAGGCACTGCTTCTGGGGCAGCCATTGCTGGGCCGCAGTCCGGATGATGTTGTCAACTCAAAAAAGATACCGTTGCCGGTCGCATGGACGAAGACCTGGACGGGAAATTCAGCAAAGACGGCACGGGTCTTTCACGTCACCATGGGCAGCGGCAAAGATTATGAGAGTCCCGGACTTCGTCGCCTGACGACAAATGCTGTCTACTGGTGTCTGAAAATCGACAACCTGATCGATCCCGACAGCAGCGTGGAATACATTGACGACTACCGACCTCTGGCCAGCGGGTTTGCCTACGATAAGCTGGGCGTCGTTCCTCAGATGCCTGAGGCCTATCGTTGACGTGTTTCTGTCCGGCATATGGACATCCGGGGCGACCGGAGAAGCGTTCGCAGAAAGTGGAGAGAATCGAGTCTGATTCATCGAATTCGCGAGTTCCTCTTCAACAGGACAGCTGTTAACCTGGCAGGGAATATTCACTGATGGCGCGATCCGAGACAGACCAAAATCTGATGTTCGGCCTGATTGCGATGCAGAGTGATCTGATCGACATGAGTCAGTTTGTGGATGCGTGCACACTGTGGGGCTCGCGCAAAGAAACTTCACTGTCAACAATACTGGTCGAACAGGGATGGTTGCTGCCGGAAGACCGAGAGCACGTTGAGTACCTTCTGAAACGCAGAGTTCAGAAGGCCGGAGGAGACGTGGCGAAGTCTCTTTCCGGCATGTCCGACAACGTGAAGGTGGCACTTGAAGGCATTGGTGATGGAGATATTCGCAGTTTATTGAGCGGCCTTCGCTAGGACGAGCGGATTACGACATCAGTTCATATCTCGCCGACATCGAGGACCGATGATCGCATTACACGCCGCGGTCTGCATTCAACCGGCGGCATCGGCCATGTCTGGCTGGCCCATGACAAAGTCCTTGATCGCGAAATCGCGTTGAAGGAACTCAAGGCTGATCAATCCGGTTCAGAGATCAACAGACAGCGTTTTTTTCGCGAAGCCCAGGTGACCGCACAATTGACGCATCCCGGAACTGTCCCCGTATACGACTATGTCGAGGATGGTGGTCGAAGTTATTACACGATGAAGTTCGTCAAGGGACGCACGCTGACTGAGGTGATCGCCGATTATCACGACTGGATTCGTGAGAACGCGAAGTCGGGCGTTACCACCCGACGGGTACAGTTGCTGAATCAGTTTGTCAGTGTGTGCAATACAGTCGCCTTCGCTCATTCTCACCAGGTGATTCACCGAGATTTGAAGACAGAGAACGTCGTCGTCGGCGACTTCGGCGAAGTCGTCGTTCTGGATTGGGGGCTGGCCAAAAGACTGGAAGAAACGGAACTTCCGGGCGAGTCGTCCACGGCACACATGGGTGAAACAGTGATCGGCGATGAACGGGATACGCAGACGTCTTCTCACACGATGCAGGGAGACAAGCTGGGAACTCCCGCCTATATGTCACCCGAACAGGCTCGCGGTGAGGTGGATATCATCGACGAGCGAACGGATGTCTACGGGCTGGCCGCGATCCTTTATGAAATCCTGACCGGAGACCCGCCGTTTCTTGGCAAGAGCATTGTGGCCGTTCTGGAGAACGTCATTCACGATCAGCCACAGAAACCTGGTGACTGTGTTGACGGAGTACCGCGCGAACTTGAGCGTATTTGCCTGCAGGGGTTGTCCAAGAAACGCGATGATCGACAGCAGTCTGCGATGACGCTGGGTGACGAGATCCAGGCATGGATTGCGGAGCAGGCTGAGCGAAAGCGAACGGAACAGGAACGCGAACGATTCTTCAATCTGTCACTGGACCTGCTGACTATTCTCAATGCGGAAGGCCGACTGGCGCAGACAAATCCGGCCTGGGAGTCCGTGCTGGGCTGGTCAGCTGACGAATTGCTGGGTAAGCAGGTCTGGGATTTGATTGCCCCTGATGATCATCAGCGCGCAATGAAGAATCATGAGCGAATCCTGGCCGGCGAAGCATTGACCGAGGTCGAATACCGCTGTCTTTGCAAAGACGGCAGTCATCGCTGGGTCCTGTGGAACGCAAGGCTGATTACAGGCGAGTCCTCAGTCTATCTGGTCGGCCGCGACATTACCGAACGCAAGCGGACAGAACAGACGTTTCACGACCTGCTTGAGTCGGCACCGGACGCAATGGTCGTGATCAACGACGCCAGGTTCATAGTGCTGGTCAATGCCCGGCTGGAACAGCTGCTGGGCCAGCCGATTGAAATGCTGGTGCCGAAACAGTTCCGTGCTGATCATCCACAGAAGGTGGAGGGCTTTATCAGGGAAGCAAGGGTCCGGCCGATCGCATCAGGGCTTGAGTTGCAGGCAGAGCGAAAGGACGGCACCGTTTTCCCCGTGGGAGTCAGTCTGAGCCCCGTCAACACAGAGCAGGGGCTGCTGATCTCCTGCGCAGTCCGTGACATTTCGGAAAGAAAGAAGGAAGAGCAGCAACTCCAGGCGATTCTGGAATCCGCCCCGGATGCCATGGTTGTCGTGGACCGTCACCGCAGGATTATGATTGTCAACGGTCAGGTTGAACGACTTTTTGGATTCGCGCGTGACGAGCTGATTGGGCAGTTGATCGAGATTCTGGTTCCTGATCGATATCGCGCCCAGCATCCCCGGAAATTTGACTCCTTCGCAAAGTCTCCGGACCACCGCCCGATGGGTTCCGGATTAGAGCGTTTCGGGCAGCATAAGGATGGCACAGAGTTTCCGGTACAGATCAGCCTGAGCCCCGTTGAAACAGAAGGCGGTCTGTTATTTTCCAGCACAATTCGTGATGTCAGCAGTCGAGATTCAGGACAGCAGGGCTGATTGGAATATTCGGTTATCGCGATGGCAGTCGGCATCCTCGTTGAATATTGCGGTTTGCGTTCCGATGCAAGCCGAACACTTCTCTGACGCACCTGCTCGCGGCACGATATCGTCGACGCGGGGGATTTGCCTACAATAGCTGTCTCCCGTTTCCCACCGGAAGAACACACTGAACAGGACGCACAAAGTCATGGCCGAATCACAAACATCACGACGCAGTTTTCTGACGACCACCGGCAGCATGGCGCTCGCAGGTTCCGCTCCCGCTGTTCTTGGCGCTCAGGACAAGAGCGGTGCGAAGCCTCCCGTGATTGGCCCCGAAGGCCATCGGTACGAAGTGCATCACGATTGCATGAAGATTCCGCAACATATTCGCTGGCAGGATACGCATGGAGTGGCCGTGGATGCGGCGGGGTTGATCTACGTGAAGCACCGAACGATGACCGCCGATCTGCAGGACGCTGTGGTGGTTTTCGATCGCGAGGGCAGATTCGTCCGGTCCTTCGGTAAGGAATTTCACGGAGGAGGGCACGGTGTCGATATTCGACGCGAAGGCGGGGAAGAATTCCTTTATCTCTGTGACAACAAAGGGCATATTGCCAAGAGCACGTTAACGGGCGAGATCGTCTGGAAGCAGGCGGCCCCGCAGATCGCGCCTTACAAAGGCGCCACGCCGTTTGAGGTGAAAACACCAGGCAAGTACGGCAAGGGACGCCTGTTCAGTCCAACGAACATCGCGTTTGCACCTGATGGTGGGTTCTGGGTCGGCGACGGATATGGCTCACATTACATCATCAGGTATGATAAAGATGCGAATGTTCTCGGGCATTTTGGTGGGGCCGGTGACGGTCCCGGCAAGCTGAGAACACCGCATGGCCTGTGGTGGGACGATCGGAAGGGCCGCGAGCCGGCACTGGTTGTCGCCGATCGAGCCAACGCCCGGTTGCAGTATTTTTCTGTCGAAGGCAAGCATCTCAGCTTCGTCGACGACATGCTGTTTCCCGCCGACGTCGATCTTCGTGGCGACGTTCTGATGGTGCCGGACCTGCACGCACGCATCACATTATTGGATGCCAATAACAGTGTTATCGCTCACCTGGGGCACGACCCGGCATGGCTAAAGCAGGTCCTGGCCGACAATTTTACGATGCGAAGGCATCCGGAACGCTGGCAGGCTGGCAAGTTTGTTCATCCACACGATGCCTGCTTCGACCATGACGGTAATATTTACCTTGCCGAGTGGGTGTCAATCGGGCGAGTCAGCTTTCTGAAGCATGTCGGGTGACGAATGTTGTGTTGTTTTGCGGCTGTCGGGCAGTGACGTCACTCACGTTCGGGAGGGAAGACGCCCATTACACGTTGTGAATAGTCGATGTTGGAACCGGTCAGAATGCCGGATTCGTCGCTCAGCAGGTACATACACAGCCGGCCAACGTCGTCGGCTTTCAGCAACCGCCCGAAAGGGGATTTCTTTTCGGCGGTCTGCAGCCAGTCCGATGAACTTCCCTGACGTGCCTGGACAACGTGTTCGGCCGGTGTGTCTGTCCAGCCAAGATTGATTCCATTCACGCGTATGCGATCTTCACGAAGTGAATGAGCAATGTTCTTCGTGAAAGTACTGAGTGCACCTTTTGTTGAGCTGTACGAACACAGAATGTCCAGCCCCGCGTACTTGGCGACCGACAGAATATTTACGATCGTTCCCGCGACATTCTCTCGCCGCATGATTCGAACAGCTTCCTGACACAGAACAAACGGCGCTCGTACGTTTACGGCAAACTGGAAGTCCCAAAAATCGACCGTTGTGTCATCCAGAGTTCCTCGATTCGTATCGCCCGCGGCATTGACAAGGCAATCGACTCGGCCAAATCGCTCGTTGCAGCGGCGGACAACGTTCCGACATTCCTCGACGATCGAAAGATCGCATTTGACGAATTCCGCGGCGCTGCCGAGGGATTCTATTTCCTTCGCAACAGCCAGCCCCTTGTCTTCCTGTCGACCGCAGATCACCACTCCGGCAGCTCCTTCACGGGCTGCGTGTAACGCGATTGCTTCGCCCACACCCTGAGTACCACCGGTTGTGATCAGTACTTTTCCTGCCAGTTTGCTCATTTGTATTCAGCTCCGAAGAATCGAAAAAAAACTCACCTGTATGCGAATGCTATGTGCTGCAGCATGGCATTGATATCGCGGTGACGCATGGTTCCGGAATCAAATTGGCGCAGCGTGCTTATTGGTGAAGATCCCCCCAGTGTCTCCCGATGCGACTCGTGGCACCGCCACGATCGACGTCATATCGATCACACTTTGTATCGCCTTGAAGTCATGTTTTATGTTTCATCGGAACGCAACGGGGCCCTTGATTTCAGCGTACATCCGTGTGCAATCGTTAGTTGTGCCCGAAGAACTGAGTGCAAATATCCAATGGTACGGCCTTCGCGTTTTGTTGAATCCGCAAACCCACTCAAAGGGAATTGAGATTACATAAATCAGTTTCGGTGCTGAACTCACGGTTGGAATGTCAAACACGCATCCAGCACGAGAATTCAGAATCGTATGATGGATCCACTCTGGTCCTGCGGCGTTCGGGAAATGACTCACCACGGAGCAAATGGCCTGAGTCTTCGATCCTCGACGGAACGTCACGTTCGTCGCGGGGCAGAGTGTTCCCTGTAACTCAACATGAAAAGGAGTTTGAAAATGATACGTTCACTCATTTTGGCCGTTGCAGTCAGCGGATTGACCTTCATAACCATGGGCGATGCCAATGCCCAACATTATGGTCAGCGCAGTTCCGGCTTTGGAATATCTTTGAACTACGGAACGCCGCACCGTTACAGTCGATCCCGATACAACAGTGGTTGTGGCAGTGGCCGTCCGAATCAATCTCGGGCCTACCAGCGTTTTCTGCCGACGCGTTATACGAGCCCGAATTACCTCTCCACACAATCGTATGGAGCTTATTCGTCGCCGCGTTATGGTGGTGGATACGGTGGCAGCGGATACTGCGGCAGGATTGGCTGTGGATACGGTGGCGGATACGGACGTCGATAGAGGCGGTGACAGACCTGGGGATACGACAATTTACAATCGAGAGTCTCGCATCACGGGTGCGAGGCTTTTTCATGCGCCCGGACAGGCGGTTTAGCTGAAGAACTGACCAGAGCCGGTGGCTTCGAATGCATGTTTGAAATTTTCGATTGCGGGCTTTGCGGCATCGTCAGGCCAGACGATCGAAATGACATCAAATCGCGCCGACTGTTCCAGACGCTTGTGCCTCCTGAGCCAGGCCAAAGCAAGTTTCGTCAGCTTCTGCTGTTTGCGCAGGTCGACAGCTTCATGTGGTTGACCGGCGTCTGTCGACTGCCGAGTCTTGACCTCAACAAACACGATCTGCGATCCGTCCATCGCGATAATGTCGATCTCACCGAACTGATTGCGATACTGGCGGGCAATGATTCTGAAATGGGCCTTCTTCAGGAACCGTACAGCGGCCCGTTCGCCACGATCACCGAGCAGTTTGTGAAGAAAACGTTTCATAGGCATGCACGTCACGATTCCGCGCAGCGAAAAGGCGATAGTCTGAGGAACCCACGGTTCAGACCATCGCCATTATCAGACAACACAGGGCATCGTGCCAGCGACGAACCGCTCCGGCGGTCGTTCCCGCCTTCGCGGCGATTGAGCTGGCACACCATGGCCCGTCGGGGCGCCCCAGCCTACTTCTTCTTGGCGTTCGGATCCACTTCCCATGGCTTTGACTTGCGTTCGCGAAGTCGAGTGGCCTTGCCGGTGCGGTCCCGCAGATAGAACAGCTTGGCTCGGCGAACTCGACCGTGCCGTACAACTTCGACCTTCGCGAGTTTCGGCGTATGGACTGGAAAGGTCCGCTCAACACCTTCGCCAGCCACAACACGGCGAACAGTGAACAATTCACCGGTTCCCTGACCGCGGCGGGCGATGACAACGCCGCTGAACACCTGGATGCGTTCTTTGTTGCCTTCGAGAATTCGATTATGAACGTCGACGGTATCGCCGACTGTAAAATTCAGCGGTTCTTCCCGCAGACTGGATTGTTCTGCGATGTCCAGAAGTTTGTGTCTCATATCGGGGTTCCTTTATTACTTCTCTTGCTGTTCTGAAGTTGCTTATTGTAAAGCGATTGTCGTTCTTGTCTGTGTTTTTCTGCCTGTGGATACCGGCGTCTGATTCTCAGATTTCACGGTCAGTCAACTGTTAATGTGTTTCCGTGGTCTACTGACCAGCATCATTGTTTAAGTTATTTGTGTCCTGCGTCGCCAGCAGGTCACTTCTGCGTTCTGCCGTTCGTTTCAAACTCTGTTCGTGTCGCCATTTTGCAATGGCTTCATGGTTACCGCTCAACAGGATTTCCGGAACCGTCATTCCCCGATATTCCCGGGGCCGCGTGAACTGTGGATGTTCCAGTAATCCTGAATCGTTGAATGAATCATATTTACTGCTGGTTTCGTCACCCAGTACACCTGGAATCAGGCGAATGACTGTATCTATCAACAACATCGCCGGGACTTCTCCGCCATTGCAGATAAAATCGCCGGCCGAAATTTCCATCGGCTGCAGACCTTCCCGGATTCGATCATCGAATCCTTCGTACCGCCCACACAGCACAACCAGCCGTTGTTTCTGTGCGAGTTCTTCCACCAGTCTCTGATCAAGCTTGCGTCCCTGAGGACTCATCATGATCAATTGAGGCGAGTCATCACCTTCAGTTGCCGGTGACATCCTGGAGGCAAGTTCCGATGCCCCAGCCTTGTCTGATTCTCCATCTACCTCTTCAATCCCCAGAACTGACTCGACACAGTCGAACACCGGAGGACACATCAGCAACATTCCCGGACCACCACCAAACGGCTTATCGTCCACTTGTTTGTGTCGACCTTCCGCAAAGTCACGAAAGTTGTGGGTCTGGACATCAACCAGTTGACGCTCAATGGCCAGTTTCAGAATGCTCTGCCCGAGATAACTCTCGAACATCTCTGGAAACAGGGTGAGCACGTCAAATCGCATGAGATCAGACTTCACATGGTGTGGAGTTCAGTCGCACTCGCATGGACTGCCCACCACGGTGCTGCGGACCAGGCCGCAGCTGGTTATTCTCCGCCTTCAGCAGCCGGAGCTTCTTCTGCGGCCGCCTCAGTCGTTTCGGCAGCTTCTGCAGGTGCTTCTTCGGCAGCCGGAGCTTCCGGTTGCTTGGGGGCCTGCATAGGCGGAGGTGCCGCTGCCGACCCAAAGTCACCCTTCTGAACCTTCTTGATTAAGGCGTTGACCTTTTCCGATGGTTGAGCACCGACTGACAGCCAGTAGTCAATCCTGTCCATTTTCAGGCTGACTCGCTTTGACTTGTCTGGCACTGAAGTGTCGTAGAAGCCGACCTCTTCAATCGCCTTGCCGTCGCGAGCTCGCTCACGATCCATGATGCAGATACGGTAGAAAGGCCGGTGCTTTCGCCCCATTCTTTTCATTCGAATTCGAACTGACATTAACAACTCCCAGGAACCGCTACTTGCGAAGTGAATGAGGCATTAGCCCCGTTTGATTGTCCAGTGTACCGGACGGGGTGCACCCAGTCCGGCTGTCCATCAATCCACGATTGACGGAATTACTTTCTTCGGTTTCGTTTCTTGGCCTTCCGTGCGTCTTTACGCTGTTTCTTCTTCTTATCCCGCAATTGAACCGAATCCACCGGTCCACGCTTACTTCGTGTTTTCTTTTCCTGAATGTTGGCGTTGGGATCCATCATTCCGCCATCTGACATCTGCTTGACGGCCTTCATGCGGTCTTTCACGCTCATGTTCGACATGTCCTGCATCATCTTGCCCATGGAGTTGAAATCCTTGAGCAGCTTGTTGACCTCAGCCGGTTCGACACCACTACCGGAAGCGATTCGATTACGCCTGCCTCGGTCGATTCTCTCCGGGTTGTGACGTTCGTCCAGTGTCATTGAATTAATGATGCCTTCGATCCGCCGCATGTCGTCTTCCGGGTTCATGTCTCCCATCTGGTCGACGACTTTACCCATGCCCGGAATCATCTTCATGACTTCACGCATTGAGCCCAGCTTTTTGATCTGTCGCATCTGCTTGCGAAAATCATCCAGCGTGAACTTGCCCTGCTGCATTTTCTCCTGCTGGGCAAGCATCTCATCTTCGTCGAACTCCTGCTGAGCTTTCTCAACAAGAGACAACACATCGCCCATGCCGAGAATTCGTCCGGCCATGCGGTCCGGGTGAAACTGCTCAAGGCGATCCAGTTGTTCGCCGACACCGACGTACTTGATCGGGACCCCCGTGACGGCTCGTACGCTGAGTGCCGCACCGCCGCGAGTATCGCCGTCCAGTTTTGTCAGGATGACGCCGTCCAGTTCCAGTGCTTCATTGAAGGCCTTGGCACTGTTGACGGCATCCTGCCCGGTCATCGCATCGCAGACGAACAGGCACATGTCCGGAGCCACGCGGTTATCAATCCGCTGCAGTTCCTTCATCAACTCTTCGTCGATACCCAATCGGCCGGCGGTATCCAGAATGACAAGCGTTGCGCCGTTCGACTTTGCCTGCTTTACTCCATTGCGGCAGACCTGAACCGGGTCACTCTTCGCCGGGTCTTCATGGTAAACAGGACAGCCGACCTGTTCGCCGATGATTTTCAGCTGCTCAATAGCGGCCGGCCGCTGAAGGTCGGCCGCGACCAGCATCGGAGTATGGCCTTCTTCTTTCAGCAACCGAGCCAGTTTGCCGCAGGTCGTGGTTTTACCACTTCCCTGCAGCCCACACATCATGAGAACGGTGACGCCGTCACGTTTGAGGGGCAGAGAATGATCGCCGGCCATCAGGTCGATCAGACCCTGATGCACAATGCCGACCAGCTGTTCATCGGGCCGCAGGGACTTCAGCACGTCCGCGCCGATGGCCTGTTCTGTGATGTCCCTGACAAAGTCCTGCGCAACATCAAACGCAACGTCGGCCTCCAGCAGTGCGGTACGCACCTGCTTCATGCCGTCGCGAATATTCCCTTCCGTGATCTTTCCGCTACCGCGGAAAGCCGAAAAGGCGTTGGTCAGACCTTCTGTAATACCTTCGAACACGAAATCAGCCAGCCAGGAAAAACAACCTAAATGAGCGTCAATGTTTCACGATCTGCCTGCCATGGCAGTCGATAAAACGTAAAGCACTTTCACCAAAGGGTTTATTGACGCGAGCGTTAGTGCCGTCGCACTGCGGACGCTCCAGCGTTGTTGAAAACCCCTGCAAAATCGAACCCGGGATGATATCGTCGGATAAAGTCCCTGGCAACCCGTTCACTGACATTCGGCGGTCGTTCCCCGGAATGCCGCCAACAAATACGTCTGGCGGTATAAATTGCCCAAAACACAGGACTTTACGGGATTTCCAGGAACCCAATAATGACTGTGTGCGGCGTATCTGCAGCGACCAGCGGGAGTGGGGCTGCGGATTCCGAGCGTTAGCTCGAACAATCCGTCGAAGATGCTCCGCGCCGCCGCCGCCGTTCCGTCATGGTTGCTGAATGTACAACTTCACGTTGTGCGTGGCTCGTCCGCCAGCAACGATGTCTGGTTTTCCGTCTCCTGTCAGGTCTTCCACAAGCAAAGCTTCTGTGGCTATTCCACCGGCATCAACAACCTGTTTCGACCAGACGGCTCCGTCATCAGAGGTGCAGTTGTAGACGATCACACCGAAAATGTCCGGCGTGTCGCTGTGCCCGAACGCAATTTCGTTGCTGCCATCGTTGTCAATATCAGCTGTCCACAACGCATGGCCGCGTTTGAAGTCTGTGTCGATCACGTGTCGGACCCACATTCCATCGGCTGATTCCTGTTGGGGAGCCGTATACACCACGACGCTGTGTCCGTGCATTGGTTCGACGGTAGCGATGAACTGCTTGCCGCTAGCCAGTATTCCCATTTTGATTTCCCCGGCACCACTTTGATTCGGTTCCTCGGCTTCGGCTCCTGTGCCGAGGCGGGCACGATGCCATCCACTCGCCGTGCGGCGGATAAGGTTCACTCCTTCCCGGCTTGAGGTCAGTGTGTCGATCTTTTCATCGCCGTCAAAGTCGACGTGCCAGTGATTGTGCATTCGATTAAGTTCTGCGTTCAGCACGGTTGCCGGCCAGCGGTCCGCGCGAGGATCGGCGGGGATTTCGAAGGCGGTCAGCCGCACACCATCTCCGACGGTCGCATTTAACGGTGACACTACGAGCTGTGGTTTACCTTTGCCCAGCACATCTGCGAATCTCATTCGGTGAGTCCATTTTTCTTCGCCGATCGAATGTACTGTCCACTTCTCATTCAGAGACGATCCTCGAGTCAGCCAGTGCAGTGTGCCCATTTTCGTCCATCCGGCACCAAGGGCGAAATCCACGCTGCCGTCGCCATCGATATCCAGCGGCGCAATGCAGACGTTGTCAAGCGGCGTCTGGTCTTCAATGATTACGTGCATTTTCCACGATGGGTTCTGATACCACAGAACTCGATTCTCTGTAACGGCCACAATGTCTCGCTTCCCGTCATTGTCCACGTCGGCTGTTGTTACGGCGTAACAGACCTTGCCGACGTTTCCATCGATTGTTTTCGCCGTAAACCGCAGCGCGGGTTCGCTCGCCTGCGTGGTCACGACGAACACAGAAACAATGCCGACGATTGAACAGGATTTATGCATCGATCACCTCCGAGTTAGAAACAACAGCCACCATGATCAACACTCCGTTTCAGGAATGCAAACGACAGAAAACATTGCCGTGTTGCGAAATCAGGGGAATTCGTACAATCACTGCGGTCCGATTCCTTTCTTAACGGAGGCACCTATGGCGTTATCACTTACGCGAAGGGCAGATCTATTCCGTATTGCAATCACTCTGGGCGCATTTCTACCAAATGCCGTCGCAGACGAAGCCGCCAACCTGAACGCGGTCGTAAAGGTGCACTCAAAGAATCGGTCAATCAATCTCAGCTCTCCATGGCTAAGACAGACGCCACGTTCCGTTAGTGGTTCAGGAGTCATCATCGGCAAAGGCCAGGTGTTGACCAATGTACATGTCGTTCTGAATACAACGGAAATCACTCTGCAGCCGTTCAACTCATCGGAGCGCATTCCGGCCAGCGTCAGGATTCTGGCTCCGGGAATTGATCTGGCATTACTTGAGTTCGAACCGACGGGCGATTTAACGGACATCGCACCGCTGGCACTTGCCGGAAAGTCACCAACTGTAAAATCAACCGTTCAGGTTTATGGATACCCGACCGGTGGCAATACTCAGTCCGTTACGGAGGGCATTGTCTCCCGAATCGAACACACCAGTTACCGATATGGCGCAGTCGGTTTGCGAATTCAGATCGACGCAGCTATTAACCCGGGCAATAGTGGCGGCCCGGCAATCGTCGACGGTCAGATTGCCGGGATCGCATTCAGCCATATCCGCAGCGCAAACGATATCGGCTACGTTATACCGACAGAAGAGATTCGAAAGTTTCTTGATGATGTCGCCGACGGCACATACGACGGAAAACCGGATTTCAACCCCAGGTACCAACACCTTGAGAACTCGGCATTGCGACGCCGACTTAAGTTGTTGTCAGACGTGACGGGAGTCCTGTGCCACGGTGTTCGCGAACAGAATGATTCGCCTTTGAAGGAAGGAGATATCATCACACAGATTGCGGACTACAATGTCGACAATCGAGGGCGATGCCGCATGCAGAATGACGTCAATCTGTCGTTCACGCGCCTCGCCATTGAAGTTGCAGAGAATGGTCATGTCCCCGTGACAGTGATTCGAAACGGTACTGAACAACAACTGTCAGTCCCGGTCGAAATGCGAAAGAAACTGATCACGTACACGGGCGGGAATTACCCGCGGTACTTTGTCTACGGTCCCATTGTGTTTTCGGAAGCAACGGCCGATTACGTGGCTGCTGTTGACACAGGCGGAGCATCGAGTGACGCGAACCGGCGGCGCGCGTTGTCAGTGGTGAAATCAATGATGCAGCAGGCAAAGAGTCCTCTTGTCCAGCGTCGCTATGAGTTTCGCGATGAGAATTCGACGGAAGAATTGGTCGTCGTCACGAGGCTGCTGACTCACGAAACGGCCCGTGGTTATCGAACGATTCCCTATTTTCTGACCGTGAAGTCCGTCAACGACCAGATGGTGACTGGATTCAGCCAGATGGTCGAGTTGCTCCGCGACGCAAAGGACGAGTTCGTTGAAATTCGATTCTTTGACACACTTGCCGAGGTCATCGTACTGGATCGATTGCGGGTTACGGCGGCCACCGAAGCGATTCTGGAGGACGGCGGAATTGTTCGCCAGGGCTCACGTGAACTAATGAAGATCTGGGAAACATCGGAATGAAATTTCGTAGGAGTTCCTGATGACATCACCTGCAACGTTCGTTGTTCTGTTAGCCAACGATCTGATGCTCAGCAGCACGGTCAGCGGATATGCTGCGCAGGCTGGGCGATCGTTTTGCAGCGCCGGATCGGTTTTGGATGTGGTCGCGGCAATCAGCGAAGATCCCACCGCACTCTTGCTGGTGGATCTGGGACTGCCGAGTCTGGAGCTCACCAGTCTTGCGGATTCTATTCCTGCCGATGTGCTGCACCGAGCTGTCGCGTATGGTCCGCATGTTCACACCGCGAAACTTGACGCGGCAAGAAGTGTCGGCTTCGGAAAAGTCATGAGTCGCGGTCAGTTTTCCGCCCAGGTCGGCACGCTGATTTCAGATTCGTGACGCTGGCTGCCGATCGTTGCGGAGCCGATTAATGTTGTTCTTGTGCCACGCACCGCCTCAGTGTTCAGCTCGTTTATTCGTTCTGTGCCTGTAAAAACGCCTGTTTTCTGCTCTTGGAAGTCCGCCGGAACAGAATTTCGCCATTGAGGTTTCCCGTTAGACCGATGAATAAGTCATACTGTGCCACATCCGGAATTCTGCCAGCGACGTCCACACTCGTCCTTCCCGCCATGCACCAAGGACCACTTCATGAAACACCGCCAGCGAAACTGCCCCGGGCCGATGAACCGTCGGACGTTTCTCGAACTGGGAGGATTCAGCGTTCTTGGCATGGGCATGAGCGACTACCTGTCGTACAAGGCTCAGGCCGCCGCAGTCGGTAATGATCTCAGCGACACGTCCGTCATCTTTGTGTGGTTGCCGGGAGGGCCGCCGCACATGGAAACGTACGACATGAAGCCGCATGCACCGGCCGAATATCGTGGCGAATTCAATCCGATTCAGACCAATGTGCCGGGGCTTGACGTCTGCGAACTGTTGCCGATGCACGCCAGGATCGCCGATAAGTTCAATCTGATTCGATCGATCCATCATGAGTTCGCTGACCATGGTGGCGGCCACAAACGCCTGATGACCGGTCGCGTTCCGGCGACACCGACCGGAACTGTTAACGACGCTCCTGCCGTCAGCTGCATCATCAAAAAAATGCTGGAAGACGGCACCAGCGAAATGCCGGTATGCGTAAATGAAGTGGATGCCAGCCGAGCGGGCATCGACACATTTGCGATGGGGCCTGCATGGTTGGGGCCATCCACGACGCCGTTTATCGTCGGTGGTAATCCCAGCGACGATGACTTCAAGGTCCAGAACATCGGAGTCAAAAAAGCGATGGAAGGACGCCTTGATGACCGCCTGGCGATGCTGGAAGGTGTTGACCAGTTCCGCCGCGATGTCGACAAAAGCGGCACGATGAAAGCGATGGACAGCTTCAATCGTCAGGCCGTCGATATGCTGATGAGCGACAAGGTGCGAAACGCATTTGATTTGTCGAAGGAGCCGAAGGAGTTGCGGGATCGATACGGCTGGCATGCTTATGGGCAGCGAGCCATTCTGGGTCGTCGTCTTGTCGAAGCCGGTGTGCGGTTTGTCACAATGGTCTGGGAGAATCCGTATGCCCAGGGAGTGCCGATGCCCAAAGAGGGCGCGTACAACTGGGACTCACATGCCGTCAACGCCCACATCTTCAAGGACAGCGAATGGCGTCTGCCCGTGTATGATCAGGCGCTTACGGCATTGATTGAAGATCTTTACGAACGCGGCCTGGATCGTAAGGTACTATTGGTGGCGACGGGAGAATTCGGGCGCACACCCCGCATTACCGTGCAACGTGGAACAAAGACAGGCGTCGAACAACCTGGTCGAGACCACTGGCCGAAGGCAATGTCGGTATTGGTCTCCGGCGGTGGCATGAGAACCGGACAGGTCATTGGTGCCACGAATAGCAAGGGCGAACATCCGGTCGAACGCATCCTGACACCCAATGACCTGTGGGCGTCGGTATACCGTCATCTTGGTATCAATCATAAACACACGCTGCACGATCTGCAGGGACGACCTATGCAGATTCTGCCCTTTGGTGATCCAATCGACGAGATTATGTCGGTTGCTTGATTCCGTCTCCAGCGTCATCAATGACGTGAATCTGCTTCCAGTGCCCCGTGCGATATCTCAGCAGCATCATGGTGCCCATGAACACGATATGTACCGTGCAGGTCAGCCATAGTCGCTGAGGAGTAGCGCTGCCGGATGACAGAATCCACCACGCGGGCAGTGTCATCACAAACCAACTGGAAAACATTGTGATGAGCATGGGGAACAACGTGTCGCCGGCGCCGCGCAGGGCTGACGCAAAGACAACGGCCAGTGCATCGAACACGGAATAAACCGCGACAAACTGCAGCAGAATTGTGGCAGTGGGCAACAGTCGCTGCAGCGACTCAGCG
This sequence comes from Fuerstiella sp., assembly GCA_029247265.1. Classification (GTDB taxonomy): domain Bacteria; phylum Planctomycetota; class Planctomycetia; order Planctomycetales; family Planctomycetaceae; genus Fuerstiella. The sequence continues at coordinate 50,353 of JAQWLN010000041.1, read as the reverse complement.
GCCGCCGAACCATCAACGCTGAACGCGACAAACGGCATCAGACTGACGGCCGGGAACAAAATCAACAAAAGCGCTGCCGAACCGGTCCAGACGACGGCCATGCGGACAGCATTCCATGTCGTCCGCACAACAGCAGGCTGCAGCCCGGCGCCGATGTGATGGCCGACCAGAGTCTGGACCGCCGTGCCGAATCCCAGCAACGGGACAAAGATCAGACCATTCACGCTGAAGGCCAGGTTTGTCGCCGCCAGTGCATCTCGACTCAGACTGCCGACAATCAACAGGAAAATGGTAAACCCGGAGTTGTCGACAAAATAATGCAGCCCGCTGGGCAATCCGAATCTCAGATACTTTTTCAGCAGCGTACGGTCCATCCGCCAGCACTTTCGAAAGGGAAAGGTGCCCGATCGATTCGCTCGTCTCATCAGTACGATGTAAGCGGCAATGTCAAAGAAACGAGCGGCCACTGTGGCTACTGCGGCCCCGCGAATGCCCATTTCAGGAAACGGCCCGTTGCCGAAGATCAGCAGATAGTTCAGCCCGAAGTTAACCACAGTGCTGAACAGATTGACGTACATGACAACCTGAGTCTGTCGTCGTCCGCTGAAAAAACAGCTGAGAGCCATGGCCAGCAGCAGCACACTGCTGCCACTGCACAGTGTATTGAAATAGATGGTCTCTTCGGCAACAACTCCTGCTTCGTGCCCGGTCATGGAAAGCAGTGTATGCGTCCACGGTGTCACCAGAGTCAGCAGAATCCCGGAGATCACTGCCAGCCAGATCGCCTGGAACAGCGATGCTGTCAGGCGACCCGTGCGGCCTGCCCCGTCGTATTGCGAAATGAATGTGTTGGAATACAAAATCGTACCCAACGGAATACAGACAATCGTCCAATGCAACATTGACGCAGGAGTCACCGCGGCCAGTGCGTCGGCGGAATACCCCGCCAGCATCATGCGGTCGACGGCGCTCATCACGGACAGTGAGCCGGAACTGATGATCAGCGGCAGTGCCACGTGCAGCAGTTCACGGAAACTTCCTGGCTCGGCGACGTTCGACTGCGCGGAATCGTGTTTCACTACCGAATTGATTTCACTCTCCGACATGCTCGCAGGAACCTAACCGTTTGCCGAGACGTCGGACAGAAACAGACCGGCAACCTGAATCCCCAGCCATGCCAGAACCAGGCCAGCCAGTAAATTGGCACTCATGTTGAGCACGGCTGCTGCGAAACGTCCCGTCTGCATCAGGCTCAGAGATTCAAAAGCAAACGTTGAAAATGTTGTCAGCGACCCCAGCAGGCCGGTAATCAGACAGGTTTGTACCAGCGGCGAAAACACGGATGTGCGTGTGGCAATCGTCGAAAGAACTCCAATCGCAAAACAGCCGATCAGGTTCACTGACATTGTGCCTGCAAAGGCAAGGTCCTCGCCACAGGCTTTCGCCACACCGCTGGAGACATAGAACCGTGCCACAGCACCGACGAATCCGCCGAGCCCAATGGCAACAGGTACGCTGAGATCAGACATTTGAAGAGCAGTTTATTTATTCTCGTGAATCGTGCTGGCTCGTGGGCATGCCATCTTCTCAGGTCGAAACACGTCAGTCGCGGCCGTGAGCCAGCCTAATTGGCTACAGCATGGAATCTACCGCTGTTCTGAGAACTTCCACAAATGGCCGTCGCTTCGCACGTAAAAAGCGTTGTCGGAAGCCGCCGGACTGGCCAGAATGGTTTCCGTCAGATCCAGTTCAGAAACAATTTTGCCCTTCTCCTTTTCAGGTCGCACGACGAATGCATATCCTGCTTCGTTGAAGAAAAACAGGTGGCCATTGGACGCCAGCGGAGTACCGCTGAATTTGCCTTTTAGTCTAAGTTGCCACAGACGTTCGCCCGTTGTTATATCTCCGGCAGACAGAGCTCCGGCCGAATTCACTGTGATCGTCAGGCCGTTAATTACCACGGGGCTGGGAGTCGATGGTCCAAGATTGGACGCGTTCCAGACCGATTCAATAGCACTACCGTCGGCAGAAGGTTTAATCGTTGTCAGGCCGTTTGACGGAATGACGACGGTTCCGTCGACCACCAGTGAGGACGGAATCGTTGACGCACCATTATCAAAGGTCCAGACCACGTTCCCCGTTTCCGGGTCGACGGCAGACAGCCCCGCAGAAGACTGCAGCAGCGCCAGCGCGGGGCGGCCCTCGGCCGCGGGCAGAATCGTAGGAGACGTCCAGTTTGCTTTCCGCGGACGATCGATTTTCCATTTTGTTTCGCCGGTGACGGTATCAACGCCGGCCGCAAAGGCCTCAGCTTCGCTTTCCGCCTGAACAATCACCGTTGAGCCAATGACGATTGGCGACGACGACATGCCCAGACTGTTGCTGGCATTGCGGTATTCGGCACCAAGACCACGATACCATTGCAGATTTCCGGCAAGGTCTGTGCAGATCAGATCGCTGCTGGAGTAAAATGCAAAGACGCGTTCGCCGTCGCTTGCCGGTGTCGGAGTGGCAACGCACATCTTGGGATGGCAGCCAGTGCGACCGGTCGCTTCAAACTGTCGTTCCCATTGAGTTTCGCCGGTTTCAGCATCGAAACTCATGATGTGCAGCCGGTCCTGTGAATACCCGGAGCTGGCCGTCAGCAGTATCTGTTGTCCGACGGTGATTGGTCCGGACAGACCCCGGCCCGGCAGATCCACTTTCCATGCGATCGAATCGCCGCTGAGTTCGGTTGGCAGGTTTTCTCCGAGGGCGATGGAATTGGCATCGTTACCGCGGAACTGTCGCCAGTCGCCCGCATGTGTGGGTGACGGAAAAGCTGTCACTGCAAGTCCTGCCAATGCCAGTGCGGCAGGGATGCGGATTGTCGCTGATGGCAGATACTTCATTATCGAATTTCCTTTCGCGGAGTACTGTTGGCCGCTGCCTGTGTCACGGGAAGCACTGCTGCGCCCGTGCGATCACACACTCTCAGTTGAAACTTGTAATCCTGTGCCCACGACTGTTCCTGTTCGTTCTGGCAGATCTTGACCAGTATTGTGTTCGATCCCGCCTTCAGAGAGACGGGGACTTTGTACTGATCCAGTCGAGTGCCCCGATGATATTCCTCGCGTTCAAAAACCAGCGCCCCGTTCACCCACAACTTCCAGGCATTCGGTGTGCCCAGTCGAATTTCAACGGCCTGATCCTTCTCGCTTTGCCAGGTCGTGGTGGTATACATCAGTGAGCCTTTGTAGTTCTCAATCTGTTTGCCGATGTCCAGAACGCCGTAGTCGTCGTCGGTGGCGATTGGCTCCCACTTAACTTTACCCAGCTGACCATCGTATTCGGCACTCAAATCGACCTTCGCTTCCGGTGGATAGGCTATCGGGAAGCCTTTTTGGTCCTTGTTGTCAAACGGACCGATGATCTTCCATGTCATCAGAAAACCAAAGTGCCGGGAAATGTCCACTTCTTTTCCGGCATCCTTCAGGGCTTTGGATATCGTCGTCACCTGATCTTCATGAACTGCCCCCGTCAGCGCTTTTTCGTACAGATCTGTGGCCGCGTCATCTTTCGCTTCAGACGCCTGGTCGATCAGTCTCCTGACAGCGTCGCGTCGAAAATCCGGACTGGGATCCAGCAGCATGCCGGGAATCAATTCGCTTTCAAGTTGCGGACTGCGCTGCAGCAGCCATTCGAAAGCCAGACGTCTGGCAGACGGTGATTCTGAAGTGTCTTTTACGAACGTCAGCAGATCGCCTTTGGGCAGTGCCCGGCCAGCTTTCTGCTCTGCGTCCGCAATCGCTTCAAATACGCTACGGAGCCAGTTCTTTGTTAAAAGAGAACTGCCCTTGAAGGCCTTGAGAATGGGAAGAAGGTTTTTGCCGCCGTGCTGTTTCAGGGTCTGCACAGCAGCACGGGCGTTTGTTGCACCTTTGGAACGCTCGCCGACCGACTGAATCGCCTTAATCGCATCTGCGGCATCGTCGGCAAATGCAGGCGTGACAAGACACAGCATTGCGATGGGAATCGTAAATCTGTTCATTTCAACTCCGTAGGTCAGGCTGTTCCTGACAGTCCTTTAGTTTTGAAGTGGGACAGGAATTTCGGCAGGTAAGGCCGGCCCTGCGTTTTTTTGACGGTCATCGAGATTGCTACTTCACTGCGCGAATCACGTAGTGTCGCGTTTTTGGCTGGTTGGTTTTGTAGATCCTGTCCTCGATCTGTTTCGCGGCCGCCTCTGCGCTGGCGATGTTTTCTTCCAGGCCGTTGAGTCGTTCACGTCCCTTCGCCACGGCCGCTGCCAGCTGAGCATTATTGGGTTGATCTTTCAGTTGACGGGACTGTCTGGCCCATCCCTGAAACACCCGCCAGCCGTCTCGAAGCTGCTTAACCGGACCTTCGTTTTTCTGTTTGTTGAGCATTGCGACGGCCATCGCCTGCTGATACTGAGGTGTCTTGCTGTTGTCCTGCAATTCGATATGACGCGACAGAGCGACGTCAGAATACCTGCCGACGACAACATCGTCGATGATGACCTCGTACTGTCCCCGATTCAGTCCGTGAACTTCGAGTCCCTCCTTGCTGGCTCGGTGGCCAAGGTGCAGCAACTTTGCCCCCGGCTGAGCTTCTTCCGGCACGACCCACGGCAGGCTGTTGGCCGTCCAGTCGAACTCAACTTCGTCAACCGTCGCTCTGAGGTTGCTGGTCTTGCCACCGACCACCTGAGCGACTCGACCGCTCTGCCCGCCTGACAGAATACGAATATTGGACACTTGGCTGCGCAGCCCCAAGTCGTCAATCATCGCATAGGCCATCACCAGTTGCCCAGGCGGATCCGGGTGTATGGCGTCTTTGATCAGCGTAAATGCGGGGTCTGTTTCGCGGGCTTCAACCGTCAGGTCATTCAGCGGGCTGAACATGTCTACATAGGAGGTTCCCGTTTCGATGGCTCGGTCCTGCAGCCAGCGTCCATAATAAGCCAGCACGCTGTTGTACTGTGACAGCATTTCCGGTGACCGTGGACGTCGCGGATTCTGACGCAACTGGGCGGCTCGGGCATCAAACATCGTGGGCGACATCAGCACTGGCGTCGCGCCGCCTTCGCGAAGCTTTGCCACGATTTCCGTCATGTCCTTCTGATAGGTCGCAAAGATATCAGGGTCGAACGGTGTGTACCGGCCGTCGTTCATGCCCAGCAGAATGGTGACATAACGAGGATTGTAGTCCAGCACATCCCGGCTGACTCGCTGCAGCGCATCCCACGCCTGTGCGCCGCCGATCCCCGCATTGTGAAAGTGAATGCGACGTTCCGGAAACCGTGTGTAGAAAAAGTCCTCGACATACTGAGTGTACAGTCGCTGATGAGTGATGCTGTCGCCCAGAAACACCAGCGTGTCGCCATCCTGCAGATCAATCTTCGCGGGCATCGCCGGCGGCGAAGGTGCGTCCTGAGCCCGGGATGATGCGACGGTCAGCGCCGCCACCAGGAATAGGCAAACGGGAACAGGAAAAAACGGTCGACGTTGCATACGGGACTCCGTGGTTCGGCAGGAATTGCGGAAGTTGGATGTGGTTACGAAACGGTAATACCATTCCGGACGGAATGATCACCGCCTTCGTGTTATGGCGAGCAATCGTGGCGAGTAATCTTCGTCCTATGACAGATGCATCAAACTCAACCGGGCCCGCCATGGTGGCCGATTCGGCGACATTTTGCCAGCGAACAGCCGCACTTCACCGCGAAACTTCGGGGACAATCACCATGAAACGACTCGCCTGCGCTTGCCTGCTTCTGATGAGTTCCACGGGATGCCAGGGCCTCATGCACGAATTACAGCCTCATCGACTGTGGCGAATGAATTATCAGGAACCTGTCGGGCGAACGGACAACGTCTATTTTTCCGTTGATGATCCGCTGGATGAACCCATCGCCAGCAGCGCTTTGAACTATTTCAACGATCCCGGCGCCAGCTCTGAAACTAGTGTGGTTCGGTAGAGATGTGGGGCCAATCGATCATTGCGGGGATGGTGGATGCATCGCTCAATGCCTGCTGTGGCCGCATTCTACATGGAATCCCGGAAATCCCGCTGATTGCATTTTTTCACTCGCGTTCTGCGACTCAGTCAGTGCGGTCGAGGCATCCTGCGTGCCACGCGCTTGCTCGTGTTAACCGAAATGACGTACAGTCAGCCGTTGTTCCCGCCTGTCTGCCGATGGAATCAGAAACATATGCCCACGGACAGTGATCGACGACTGCACTCGCAGGATGCGGAATCCGCCATCGACGCATTTGCCGATGAGCACCAGGCTGCATGGACGGCTTATCGGCGGGAACGTCACTGCGCCCCGGAAGCCAGTGGCGAAGAAACTGAGACCAGTCATTCTGTCTGTGAGCGCTTGAAGAGCCTTGGCATTCCCGCTTTTATTCCGGAACGCGGGGTTGGCGTGGTCGGTGATCTGCTGTTTGGCGATGCCACGATCGAAACACCAGCGATCGCCATTCGTGCTGATATCGATGCGCTCAGGATGTCCGATCGGAAAGATGTTGGTTACGCGTCCATCAAGGACGGACTGGCGCATGCATGTGGGCACGACGTGCACACGACGATTGTACTGGGTGTGGCTGAAGTGTTGACGCATCTGGGGAATTCCAGGTCCGTCGATGTGCCGTCAGGGCGCATTCGTTTTCTGTTTCAGGCGGCCGAAGAAACATGCGACGGCGCAGCGTGGATGATTGAAGACGGTATGCTGGCCGGCGTCAGATCGATTCTGGGCGTCCATGTGGAGCCCAATCTGCTGGCCGGGCAGCTCGGCCTGCGGTATGGTGTTTTCACGGCCTGTGTTGACGAAGTTTTCATCACCGTTTCCGGCAGAGGCGGCCATGCTGCGCGGCCGCACAGTACGACAGATCCTATTCAGGCTGCGGCGATGCTGACGTCCAACCTGTATCAGATGCTGCCTCGCCAGGCCGATGTTCGGGACGCCTCTGTCTTTACGGTTTGCCAGATTAACGGCGGTCATACGTCAAACGTGATTCCGGACGAAGTCAGCATCGCCGGAACGCTGCGCACAACAGATGCCGAGGGCCGCGAGCGGCTGATGCAGCGAATCAACGATATCAGTCAAAGCATCGCGACTGCGACCGGCAACAGCGTCGATGTCGACTTTCGCCACCCGCTGGGATCAGTTATTAATTCCGCTCACGAAACATCGGCGATTGAAATTTCTGCGCGGCAGGTTATTCGCGACAGGGACATTGTTCTTCTGGACAGACCCAGTATGGGCGGTGAGGACTTTGCGATGTATCTGGACCATTGTAGCGGATCGCAGATGCGTCTTGGCTGTGCCACGTCTCAACCGTGGCCCCATCTGCATTCTCCGGTCTTTGACATTGACGAATCGGCCATCGCATTTGGTGTTCGAATTTTGGCGCGGGCGATTCTGCAGCTGATGACGAAATGATAAACAGGGTGAAGGTCTGTACGCGGTCTTCGTCCAGCGCTGACATTCCTTTCACCAGATTCTTTTTTAATCTCGAAGAGGCAGTCGGAACCCATGTCACAGCTTCTGTTCACGCCCAATCAAAGACCGACCATCGGTGTCGAGATCGAGTTGCAGCTGGTCGATGTCGAAACGATGGAACTGGCGAACCGTATCGAAGGCGTCCTGAAGGCGTTACCGGCCGAACTGCGAGATGCAATCAAGCCGGAGCTGATGCAAAGTTACCTTGAGATCAACACAGGTGTCTGCAACACCGTGCGCGATGCCGGTGCGGATTTGCGGGGAAAGCTGGCTCTTGTCGATGGGGCGGCGGAATCTCTCGGGCTGAAACTGTTCTGGGCCGGTTCTCATCCGTTCTCGTCCTGGCGAGATCAGAAAGTCACAGCCGACGACCGATATCATCGCCTGGTCGAGCTGATGCAGGATGTTGCTCGCCGACTGGTCACGTTTGGCCTGCATGTCCACGTCGGTGTCGAAACCGGTGACAAAGCCATCATGGTTTGTGAAAGGATGATGAAGTACCTGCCGCTGCTGTTGTCGTTGTCGTCCAACTCGCCGTTCTGGGAAGGTCGTAACACCGGACTGCATTCGAACCGTTCAAAAATTATGGAAGGTCTGCCGACTGCAGGACTGCCACACCTGATGCGCAACTGGTCGGAATATGTGTGGCTGATCAATCACCTGGTCAACACCGGGTTCATCAACAGCATTCGTGAAATCTGGTGGGACATTCGTCCGCATCACAATTTCGGTACGGTTGAAGTGCGAGTCTGTGATATGCCGGCGAGCCTGGATCACGTGCTGGCGATCACGGCGCTTGTGCAGTGTCTGGTTCAGGCGATTTCGCGTGAAATTGACGAAGGTACGTTTCAGTCAGAATACCATCCCATGATGGTTCAGCAGAACAAGTGGCGGGCCACCCGTTACGGGTCTGACGCCGAACTGGTCAGCACACAGGATTTTCAGCAGCGGTCTGTTGCCAGAGTGGCCAGCGAACTGGTCGATCAGCTGCAGCCAATGGCCGATGAGCTCGACTGCGCTGACGAACTGCAGTCCGTTCGTTCACTGCCGGCAAACGCCGGAGCGAAACAACAGCTTAAGTACTTTGAAGAAACAGGCAGTCGGAAAGAAGTTGTCCGCCGGATGATTGCTGCGAATGACTGGCGCATATGAATGCTCAGGAACAGAAATGCATCAGCAAATTCCTGAGTCTGGTGCTGCGGCATCAGCCGGACGTTGCCGGTCTTTCACTAGATAAGTCCGGATGGGTTGCAGTTAACGACCTGCTGATCGGGCTCGCTGCAAATGAGCGGCGGATATCCTTCGCAGAGTTACAGACTGTCGTGCGCGAAAACGACAAAGGGCGGTTTGAATTCGACGAAGGCGGACATCGTATCAGGGCCAGGCAGGGCCATTCGGTCGGTGTAGATCTTGGGTACACACCGAAAACTCGGCCTGAAATTCTCTACCACGGAACGCCGGAGAAATTCGTTGACGCCATCCGTCGCAAGGGCCTTCTAAGACAGCAGCGACATCACGTACACCTGCATGCGGACAGGGCAGTTGCCAGTTCCGTTGGACAGCGTCGCGGAAAACCGATTGTGCTTGTCATCCGGTCACTCGCGATGCACAAGGGTGGCCAGCAATTCTTCGTCACGTCCAACAACGTATGGCTGACGGACCACGTACCCCCGGATTTTATCGGTTTTCCGTGATCACTTCGTGTGGTAATGGGGTGCCGTCCAGCGCCGCGATCAGATTGTCGACCGTAATCTGCATCATGCGCCGTCGAGTGACATTGGACGCGCTGCCCAGGTGCGGGGCGATGATGACGTTGTTCAGCTGCAGCAACGGATGATCTCGCGGCAGCGGTTCGGGGTCCGTGACGTCCAGTCCGGCCGCAGTGATCCGATTCGTTGTCAGCGCTTCGTAAAGTGCATCCGTTTGAACGACTGGTCCTCGTGCCATGTTGATCAGAATGCCGGACTGTTTCATCTGCCTGAATTCCGCAGCCCCGATTAGTCCGTGAGTCTGTTCGGTCAACGGGCAGTTCAATGTTACGAAATCGGATTCGCCAAGCAGTTCGTTTAGAGGGGCGAATTCAACGCCAAGTGAGTCCTCGATGTCCGGACGACGGTTGCGGTTGTGATAAAGGATCTTCATGTCGAAGGCTCTGGCCCGCCGAGCGACCTGAACCCCGATGCGTCCCATGCCGACGATCCCGAGTGTGCTGCCGGTCACTTCCTGCCCAATCAGAATTGACGGATCGTAATGTGTGAACTCAGAACTGCGGGCAAAGTGATCACCGATCACAATGTTGCGTGCCACCGACAGCATCAAAGCCATTGTCATGTCCGCCGTGGCCGCGTCCAGACAGCCCGGCGTATTTCCAACCAGCACGCCTCGCTGCTGAGCTGCGGTGACGTCGATGTGATCCACGCCCACACCATGATTGCTGACAATTTTGACATTGGGACACCGGTCCAGCAGCGGACCGTCAACGGTTGGATGGCTGTAAGCCACGATGGCGACTGCTTCCGCACAATCCGAATCAGACGCCGGTTCCAGCGGCCGCAATTCGAAACGCCCATCCGACAGTTCGTCGAAAAGTCCGGGCATCGGGTCTGCAAGAATCAATTCTCTCATGACCAGGTCACCGGAGCGTTAGAGAAAAGGGGCAGGCCCATCCGGGGCCAGGCACAGGGTTATGCCAGCGGATCGGTCGATGTGCTGGGGCTGAACTTGCACAGCTGAATGCCGGCGACGTAAAGAATGATCAGCGGAAACATCATCAACAGCATGCTTTGAGGGTCGGACGGCGTGAGCAGCATCGATGCGATGGAGATAACCAGTATCGCCATCCGCCAGTTTTCCGAATATCCCTTAACCGTCATGATTCCGATCCGTTCAAGGAACAGCATCACCAGCGGCAGCTGAAAGCTGATGCCAAACATGACTGGCAGCATCAATGCCAGACTGATGTATTCGGACAAGCGCGGCTGGATTTCGATGCCCAGCCACTTGTTGAAGCTGATCAGGAAATCCAGCACGATTGGAAAGACCAGGAAGTAACAGAAAATGGCACCTGCCAGAAAAAGCCCGAGGCTCATCGGCAGGTAGATGTAGACGTGTTTTCGTTCGCTGGGGAACAGCCCCGCCGCAACGAACAGCCAGATCTGATAGAAGACCCACGGTGACGTCAGAACAAAGCCAGCCACCATGCTGATCTTGATATACGTCATGAACGCCTCTTCAACCTTGTAGGTCACCGGCCTGTTGAAGCGATCGGCCGTCCTTTTGAAGAGTGCAATTTCTTCGGACTTCAGAACCAGAGGCACCGAAATTTCATCGGCTGCCTGTGCCACGTCATTTTCGTCTGCTGCGGTATCGCTCTCGTCTGCTGCAGCATCGCCCGTATCTGTTGTGGCATTGCCTTCGCCCGCTGCAGGTTCAGAATCACTGGCATTCGGCTCCGGCTCATCCGGTTGAGGTACGTCGATCGCGATCCCCGGAACTGCGGCCATGATGGCGTTACGAAGACTTTCCAGCGGAACTTCGACGACCAGTTCATTCTCAGCGAGCGCCGGTTCCATGACGACTTCGGGAGGTTCTTCTTCTTCCTCTTTTTCAGAAAACAGTTGCTCCACAAACCCCGTGAAGTCCATTCCACCCAGATCATCTTCAGCGACGGGCTGGTTGTTACGGCGTAGTGCGTCGTCGATCGGCTGACGCAGAACACCGATGATCTTATCACCGAAGAACAGTGCAGCGATGACGCCGATCACCAGACCCACGAGCGCCTTCCAGACGTGAACACGCAATACCTCGAGGTGTTCGCCGAAGGTCATCGTGGAATCGTCAAAAAGATCGCGGTTACGTGGCATCTGTTTCCTCGCCGGCACCGGCGACTTCAGCGGTTCTTGAAGATCTGGTTGAAATGTTTCTGACTGATGTGAGCATTCGTGTTCGGATCCGAGCGGCAGTTCGCTCTGGCTGGCAGACCTCCCGCCTCAGGCCGTTGTCAGATTGCGGAAGCGTTCCAGCAGGTCGTCGGTTACCGGTCCCGGTTTTCCAGTACCTATGGTACGGCCGTCAAGGCTGACAGCGGCGATGACTTCTGCGGCGGTCCCGGTCAGAAAACACTCGTCGGCTGTGAATATGTCGTGCCGCACAAGCGGCACTTCCTGGACCTCGATACCTGCACTTCGAGCGAGTCCAATGACGGCGTTCCGTGTGAGTCCTTCCAGGATACCGGCCTCTGGTGGTGGGGTCTTCAGCACACCGTTTTTTACGATGAAGATGTTGTCGCCCGTACATTCGGCGACTTCGCCTTTGTGGTTCAGCATCAAAGCTTCGACCGTACCTGCATCCGTGCCTTCGATCTTGGCCAGGATATTATTCAGATAATTCAGCGATTTGATGCGCGGGCTGAGTGCCGCGGAGTGATTGCGAATCGTGCTGGCCGTAATCAGCTTCAGTCCGTTGTCGTACAGTTCCTGGGGATAAAGAGAAATCGAATCGGCGATGACGATCACCTGGGGGTTACTGGTCCGTTGCGGATCGATGCCCAGCGTGCCTGCACCACGAGTCACCACAAGACGCACATAACCGTTCGTAATATTGTTCGCGGCAACAGTATCTCGAACGGCCTTAATCATCTGATCCGGCGTCAGCGGGATTTCCAGACGAATCGATAATGCGCTTTCGTACAGTCGATCAATGTGTTCCTGCTCCAGAAACACCTTGCTGCCGTAGACCCGAATTCCTTCAAAAACGCCGTCTCCGTACAGCAGTCCGTGATCAAATACACTGACGACAGCCTGTTCCTGTGGAACCAGTTTTCCTGACAGATAAATCTGCAAAGACATCTTGGGAACTCGCAATTATTTCATGAATGGAACGACGTCGGAATGTCTGGCGTCGTTCGATGAATTAATACACCGTATCGTGTGTGTTCCGGCCGCGCCCAGGCCTCGAAGGCGCTGCTCGGACAGTTCCGGGGGCGTCAGGCAACAATGCCTGCACATGATGACGTCCGGAACGCCGATTATGTTCGCTGCTTTTATAACAATGCCCTGTGGCGGAAACACTGAGACGTACGAGCAAAATCGTACTGTGTTCGAAGTTGTGCGGCCTAACCGTTGGAAAAGGAAAATCGAGCGTACCAGAGAGGGATTTACCTGCCTCGTGCCATCCGCCCCCCGCGATTTCCTGCCCAGGCTGCGGCCAGGCCCTGCAATTTACGTTCTCGCCGTGCTTTTTCAGTCGACCTGCTGTTCTGGCCGTTCGTCCACTCCCCCCCCCCCCGGATTTGCCGTATGCCTCTTCATTCCTGGCCGATTCGAGTAAAAACCGAATGCGAAGCTGTTCAAGGTTCTGATTGATAAATTCGTGATCCGCAACCGGAAAGCGACTTAAACGGTTGAGTGCCATGCGGCCGGTGAAAGTTTCCGGTGTTCTGCTTGCTCCGCGATAGTTTCCTTGAAACGTCCGGTTCGGTGATGTGCGACCGGGAAATTCTGAGACACTACTGTGCGTGCTACGTTGGCAGATCCAATCTGAGAACTCGAAGACAAAACACCTCAGCGTCTGAGACGTATCCGGGCAGAGGTTTTATTTACGACAAATTGCCATTCACAGCGGTATGTTCAGTGGCCATACGGCCGTTTACTGCGTGCGTAACTTTCGCATACTCATCCGCTGCCGGAGTGAAAGTACAGGAAGACGATCGTTGAGTGAAATCGCGTTTATCAAGATGCACGGAGCGGGCAACGACTATGTCTTTATTGACGCATTTGTTTCGGCTGTGCCACAGTCTCCCGGTCAGCTGGCGCGCAAGGTCAGCAACCGGAATTTTGGCATTGGGGCTGACGGATTGATCATGATGTCGCCGGTCGAACACGCTGATGTTGAAATGCGCATGTGGAATGCAGACGGAAGTGAAGGTGCGATGTGCGGTAACGGTGTCAGATGCGTGGCACTATGGATGGAACTGCAGGACCGAGTCTTTGAGACGTGTCAAATCCGGACGGCGTCCAGAACGGTGACCGTCACAACAGCGCAGTTGGATCGAACTACCAACGGCGGAGTTTTTTCCGTCGGAATGGGCCAGTCGCACGCCGCCGCTGATTTGGAACAGTTGGCAGGTATCCGTTTACCCTCAGCCGATTCGGATGTGGAGTTCACTCCGGTATCGATTGGCAATCCACATGCGGTGGTCTTTGTTGACGAATTGACTGATCGCGTGGTACGGCACGTGGGAGGTGAAATCGAGAAGCATTCACGTTTCCCGGATCGTACTAACGTGGAATGGGTACAGGTGGTGTCACCAACCGAAATCACGGTTCGCGTCTGGGAACGCGGCAGTGGAGAAACACTGGCCTGCGGCACTGGAGCCTGTGCTGCAGTCGCAGCGGCAATTCAGCGCGGATATTGTTCAGCAGATACAGATGTGACCGTCAGTCTGCCGGGGGGACGTTTGAAGGTGCGAATGGACGATACCGGCCGCACCTGGCTGACCGGTCCTGCGCAGGTCAGCTTTACTGGCATACTGCCCAGTCCGGACTGAAAATTGAATGCTGCCGACCGCTTCCATTGCCGAGGCTCCGAATGGGCCTGCCCCGGTTAAAAGCGTGGAAAACTGCGGATTGTCCGGTTTGCACGGTTCGCCTGAAGAATTGCAGGGATTTATGGCCCAACAATAGCCGGAAAACGCGGGATATTGCGATAGATATCGATGATCAGCACGTCTTGCCTCACACAAACACGCCACCTCAGTGCGCTGAACCTGCCTCCGATGTATTTCCTACCTCATCAATCTCGAACCGTCTGCCTGACAGCCTTGCTGCTTGTTGTGGCGATCTGTAATGAATCGACGGCCCAGGAAGATCAGGGGGAAGTCGAGCGGCTGAAGTCGGTCCCGCAGTTGATCATGGACCTGGGAGCGGAAAGTTTTAAGGTTCGCAAAGCGGCTCGAGCTGCTCTCAGAAAAAGTGGCATGGCTGCGATTCCTGCTTTGCGGGAAGTCGAGCGAACCAGTACTCCTGGCGTGAAGGATCAGATTCAGTCGATTCTACGCGACCTGGAACGTGATTCGTTTGCGGGGCAAATGAAACAGTTACAGAAGACGCTGACCGCGGCAGATGCAAAGGTGCTGCCGGAATGGGATCGATTTTCAAACCTGGTTGGCTCTGACAGAGAATCGGTTGAGTTGTATCTTCGCCTGTTGAAGTCTGAGGCCGGCCTGTTTGGCACAGCCATGAATTCACCGAAGAATCTGCCATCACAGATTCAAACGCGGGTTGCAGAATTGATTCAGTCCACGCGGCGGGACTCAGAAAAATTCGAACAGTTTTCCGTAGACTCATATGCAGCCGTGCTGCTACTGGCAAGCAACGGAAAAATTCGGTTACCGGGAGGCAGTTCCACGGGCATCAGTGCGATGCTGCAGCAACCACAGTTTCTGGATATGGTTCGTTCGCCAGAGCAGGGCAAGGCGTTCAGTCGTCTTGCTGGTGCCTACATTCTACGAGAACGTATTGCCCCGGCTGTACCTATGTCCTTTGCCCGACGGCATCAGATTCCCGAAGGGCCGGAACTGGCTCGCAGGGTACTGAAGACCGCTCGCGGCACATACCCACTGTCCGCTCTGATGTTGTTGGCCGAACAGGGGTCTGTTCAGGATCTGCCGTTGCTGGAGTCTCTGTTTTCGAACACTGGGATTCTGGTTGGGAAGTCCGACAGAACGGGTTATCTCGTTGAAATCGGCGACCTTGCTCTTGTCGTCGCTATTCATCTGCGTGGCAGGGACCCTCGCGACTTCGGCTTTGATCCGAAGAGCGACCGTAGTCAGGCATTTCGCTTTGTGCCGGAGACAACGGGATTCGAGTCGGGGGAATCTCGTGCGGAATCTCGTGCGATCTATGCCGAAAGATTCCCCGCCGACTCCGCAGCGGAAAAGTCCAGGGCCAAATAGCCCGGTGCCGATATCCGTAGCCGCTTCAACGGTAGGCGATCGCTGCAGCAGCCGATAGACTGACTGTTGCCCGGTAAATGGGCGTTCCAGAACTGAGAACTGCAGACAGAATCAAACAGTCAGAGAATCCGTCGTGCCGGAATCAACTCAAGCAAAAAATCAGACAAGCCTGCGTCGCAGTCCTGAGCTGATCAATCGTCGTCAGTCGCAATTGCTGGTTGTTGACGTCCAGCAGAGGCTGATGCCCGTTATTCACGCCGCCGACCGAATCGAAAGCCGAATCGTTCTGCTGCTGGATGCGGCTGCCGTGCTGGACGTCCCTGTCATCGTCTCTGAACAGTACCCGAAGGGGCTGGGGCCGACAGTTGACTCAGTTGCTCAGCATCAGATTTCCCGGCGGCGATTTGAGAAGATTCGATTCAGTGCGGCCGAAGAGTTTCAGGCGCTCTGCGTTTCAGCCGATCCCGCCACGGCCGTTGACCGTTGTGATCAGGTGATCATTGTTGGCATCGAAGCACACATTTGTGTACTGCAGACCGCCATGGATCTGCTGGCTCAGGGGTATCGGGTCTTCGTGGTTGAAGATGCTGTCAGTAGTCGTCGTGAGTCTGACCATCGGACTGCGATGAACCGCATGCGTGACGCTGGTGCGGTCGTCTGTACTGCCGAGAGCGTGGTCTTTGAATGGTGTGAAGAAGCCGGCACCGACGAGTTCCGCGCCATCAGCCGTCTGGTTCGATAGTCCGGAACGGGCGGGACAACCCCGTGTCTTTCGGCCGGACGTATTTCCGCGATCGCGTTGCTTCTGAATTCTGTTCCATGCGCAACAGTTCAACCTGTTGCGTCTGAAATTTCGCCCGGCATTTCGGAACCCGCGGATTTTGTGTCGTTCAACGCCACTGACGCGGTTGCACGCGCATGCTTCTCGTTCCTCCTGTCAGACTTTGGTTGGCACCATTAGTGAAAAACTCCTGAGTTCGTTTTGCGTGCTATAGTAAATCTATGGGGTGGTGTTGATGAAGAAACGGGCAGTCAACCGAATTCGTCGCAATGATCAACTGTTGAAATTGATCAACGTTCGCGGCCACGAAGCAACGTGAAACGGTGTTGGCTACTGAGCAGAGAAGTAGCCCATTTCGGTCTGATTCACTGGATTCAGCCGCATGACCTTCACAAGTTTCCAGCTGCTGTCGACTGCCTTCCACTCGGTTCGCCAGAGATTGGGGACGCGGTGAGTTGTCCCGCCCTGATGCGTGAGCGTCACGTTGCCGTTGGCTCTGACCATGGCGACCGCATTGGCTGCAGCGTCATCGATCGTCACGTCAATGCTTCTGATATGAAACGTGTCGCTGAGATCGACCATCTCCAGCCCCTTCTTTGCGATCTCAGCCAGCTCCTGACTTTCAGCCGCGATCTGCGACTCGATACCGCTCAGGTTCTCAGACTTGAAATGGTCCAGCATGATATGCAGTTCCTGCTCCACTTCCTCTGCCGGTGACACAAGATACTGTTCAAGAAAATACAACCCGATGCCCAGCAGTATCAGCGCTGCGGAGAACGATCTTCCCCTGGGAGCACCACTCAGGAAGCTCGCGCCCGCGACAGCTGCGATCAGGAACAGCAGCGGCAGCGGATTGTCTGTGATGTAAGTCATTGTCGTCTCTTTCGGCGGGACGGCCCGCCTGCCGATGCGAGCTAACGCTCGACAATTGGTGTTCCGCTCCCGTTGGGCGCGGCAACGACAATCGCAAAACTGATGGTTCATTGTCCGCAGCGTGGAAACCACAGTACGTCCGTGTTCAGAGCACAATGATCTGATACGGCTCACACACTGATTTGTCTACCAATCTGTGATGATCCGTGCGTGTACGACGGTAACCATAACCTCATGGTGCTGGCATCCTGTCCGACAAACCATGTTAAGGCACTACAGCGAAATATCGAGTAACTCACTGGTGGAAAAACGTCGGTTGTGCCCCAGATTCAGAGTCGCTGTAACCAGAAGTTTGTCACCGTTTGAGAGTGGCATCTCTGACGCGGCTTCCAACGGGATATTTATGTGGAAGCCAGGGGCCACAAAGGTCCGGGTCCATAACCGGCGACATTCTGTGATCGAATATAATTGGTGAGCTATTTGCTGCGTTGTGCCATCGTTGTCGACAATTGATGCCGTGACCGTCAGAGCTCCCGCCGTCTTGACCAGTTCTCCATCGCTGTCGAGCGACTGCACAACCACATTCAGGTTTTTATGGGGTTGTCCATCGTCCTGACTCAGTCCGCTCGTCAACCGGTAGATTCCAATGGATGCGACGCTGCCCCATGCTGCATGGATCTCCGGCGTGAATGCCACCTGCGTTACACCGGACGTCTGAAATGCCTCAGCGGGCGATTCCGAATCCGTGTTTCCCGAAAGATGATTTCGTTCGATCACCAGTTCCTCGTCCAGCTCAGCGATTGTCTGCTCAGCATCATGAATCTGTGACCGCAGGTCACGGATTGTGGACTCGTGTTCACGAAGCCGAACTTCCAGAGCCTCATGTCGCCCGCTCATGGCGCAGCCGCTCAGCAGTGCGGCTGCAACGACAGTAACGGTCAGTGAAATCGGTCGACGGATCATTTGCGAGAGTAGTTGATTTTCTAAGGGCGTAGTGACGGGAACATACCGGATGCAACACACCGCGCAAACAGAACTTGCTGGCGGTCGGTCAGAGACATATCTACGATTAGCCTCTGTCTGTCCGTATTCCCTTTTGATCGGAACCCGCGTTGATGAGGATTCCCGGAAAACCACTGAATGTCTTGTTGTTTCTTGCCGCTGCGGTCAGCACTTCGGCAGATTCAGCGGGTTCGCAGCCGAATATCCTGTGGCTTAGTTGTGAAGACATCAGTGCGCACCTGGGCTGCTACGGATATCCCAATGCGACGACACCGGTGCTGGACGCCTTCGCTAAGGAGTCCGTGGTCTACGATCATGCCTATACGACTGCCGGAGTTTGTGCCCCGTGCCGGTCCGCGATTATTACCGGCATGTATCAGACATCGATCGGTTCTCACCACATGCGGTGCAAAGCCATCCCACCCGACCATGTGAAACCTTTTACCTTCTGGCTGACCGATGCGGGATATTATCGCACTAACAACAGCAAGCAGGATTATCAGTTTGACACACCCAAAGGCACATGGGACGAGTCCAGTTCAAAGGCTCACTGGAAGAATTGCCCGAAGGACAAACCCTTCTTTTCGGTCTTCAACTACACCGGCTGCCATGAGTCCGGTATTGCCAGTGAATCCAAGTATAAGAAAGTGGTCAAGGGCCTTAAGACACACGATCGGGATGTCGTGGCGGAAAGTCTTCCTCCGTACTATCCGAATACTTTCGTTGCTCGCGATGACTGGGGCCGATATTACGACGTGATTACCGCAATGGATCGCTGGGTGGGCGAACACCTTGCCGCTCTGGACGCGGCGGGGCTGACAGACAGCACCATCGTGGTGTACTGGTCTGATCACGGCGTCGGGCTGCCTCGAGCGAAACGGTGGTTGTATGAAAGCGGAACCCACGTGCCGCTGATCATCCGAGTTCCGGAGAAGTGGCAGAAACTGGCAGGCAAGGGGGGTATGCCGGGTACACGCAGTGATCGCATGATCAGCATGATTGATCTTGGGCCGACGATGTTAAGTCTGGCCGGCGTTGCCACTCCCGAACACATGCAGGGGCAGGCATTTCTGGGGCCGCATGCCGCCAAAGCACGTTCATATGTTTTTGGAGCCCGTGACCGGATGGACGAACGGTACGACATTATTCGCATGGTGCGCGACAAACGGTATCGATACGTTCGCAATTACGAACCGTACAAGACGTGGTATCAATACATGAACACGCCCGAAAAGGGGCGGACGATGATGGAGATCCGAAACAGCGAAGCGGCAATCGCTTCAGGTAGTCCGACAAATGATAAGAACGTCAGAACAGTTGGACAGTTTCTTCAGCCGCGGAAGCCTCTGGAAGAGCTGTATGATGTTGACAACGATCCATATGAAATGACGAATATTGCGGCTGATCCTCGTCTGGCAAACAAGCTGCAGGAGCTGCGACAACAGCATTTGAACTGGGTGGTGGACACTCGTGATGTGGGCCTGATTCCGGAAGCCGAACTGCATCGTCTGCGCGCTGTCTCAGGCAGTGAATGGGCCATTCTTAACACTGGCGAAAATGCAGCATCGCGGATGGAAGCCATTCGCGATGCTGCTGTTCTGGCTGGCGGCACTGATGCCCGGGACCTGCCGCGGCTGAGTGAGTGGCTGAGTCACGACAACGCGACGGTGCGATACTGGGCGGCGACGGGAATTGGCAATCGGGCCAATATTCCTCCTTCGTTGTCGGAAATTCCTGACCTGTTGGTCCAGCTGCTGCAGGACAAATCGGAAAACGTCCGAATTGCGGCAGCGCGAGCAATGATGGGGCTGGGTAAAAGCGGGACTGCTCTGCAAACACTGTCGCAGGTTCTGGACGATGGAACTCAGTGGGCGCGTGTGCACGCTGCAATCGTGCTGGACGAACTTGGGGAAGAAGCACGGCCGGCGATGAAGGCGATGAAACGCAACAAAGCCAATCACGACGGCTTCGTTGCCAACGGAAAGTACACGGTCCGAGTTCTGAACAAGGCATTGAACGATCTTGAAGGCACTCATAATACTGTGCCGTGAATTCGTGATGAGATGAGGGGACACATGTGCAGAGCTCAATTCTGTTCTGGCATCACTGTCTGTACGTCCGTTTTCCACACCTGAGAATCACATCCGCAGCCGCCTGCCAATTTTGACGAAGCGTCGTACAATCCAGTCACCACGTCGCATCGATTCACCTGTTGGACAGAAACTTCAACCTATGTCAATTCCTGCGTTCAGCGTTCGCAACGCGGTACTGGTGAATATGCTGATGCTGGTCATTCTGGCGGTGGGAATCGTCTTCGCTGTCACACTGCCGCGCGAGATGTTTCCGGAGTCCCGGCCGGATAAGCTGATGGTCTCCGCAGTCTACCCCGGCGTGCAGCCGGAGGACGTGGAAAAGTCCGTTACCATCAAGATTGAGGAAGCGATTCGCGGACTTGAGGGAATCGATACGGTTGAATCGCAGGTTGCGGAAGGCATCAGTTTCACCACGTTGACCATGTCCACGTCCGTGGACGACGTTGATGTGATGCTGCAGGAGATTCGTAATGAAGTCGATTCGATTCAGGACATGCCGGACGGCGTTGAAAAGATCAGCCTGCGAAAGGTCGAGCCGGAACTACCGGTGATTTCCATTGCCATCTACGGCGACGAAAGCGAAGCGGCTCTGAAAAATGCGGCGCGAAAGCTGCGAGACGACCTGCTGAAACTACCGGGAGTCAGTCGTGTCGAGCTTAATGGAATACGCGACGACGAAATCTACGTCGATGTCCAGCCGGACAAGCTGCTGGAATACGACATTACGTTCGAAGAAATCGCGGCGGCGATCCGTTCTGAAAACGTGGATGTCAGCGGTGGGCAGCTGAAGGGAAATCGCAGCAGTGTATCCGTGCGCACGCTGGGCGAAGAGCAACAGGCCGTTAACCTTGAAAAAATCGTTGTGCGGTCTCAGCCTTCCGGACAGCAGATTCTGCTGAGTGACGTAGCAACTCTGTCAGACGGTTTTGTGGACTCTGACCTGGAAGCGCTTTTTAACGGAAAGGCCACCGTCAACTGCGTGCTGTTTAAAGGTAAGGGCGAGGATGCTGTACAGATTTCGTCTGTCGTAAAAACTTACTTTGCCGCACGCAGCGGGCAGCCGTACACGGGGCCCGGCGAAGCAGCGTCAGCGTTTCTGTCACTGCTGGGCCGCCCCAGTCTGCGTGACATTGATCAGCAGGCAAAGTCGAATCCGTTCCCCTCAAGGTTCACTTACAAGCTGCACACCGATATCGCACGGTTTGTGGAGGGCCGCCTGGACCTGATGACACGCAATGGCCGCATGGGCCTGATTCTGGTTCTGATTGCGCTGAACCTGTTTCTGAACTGGCGAGTCGCCCTGTGGGCCGCCGTCGGCCTGGTGATTTCGTTTATGGGGACCTTCGCCGTTATGTGGTCCCTGGGAGCTACGGTCAATCTGCTGTCGATGTTTGGACTGATTGTCGTGCTGGGCATCATCGTCGATGATGCCATCGTGATCGGAGAAAACATCTATCGACATGTCGAGGAAGGCATGCCGGCGATGCAGGCTGCGATCAAAGGTGCTGAAGAAGTCATGTGGCCCGTGATTGTCGCCGTCAGCACAACAATTGGTGCCTTCGCACCGCTGCTTTTTATACAGGGGCAGATCGGCGACTTCATGGCTCAGCTACCGCTTGTGGTGATCGCAGCACTGTCCATTTCGCTGGTCGAAGCACTGGTTATTCTGCCTGCTCATTTACGGCATTTGCCGCCGGTGAAGAGGACAGCAAAGGGCGAGAATGTTACCGGGGCCAAGGCATATGTGTTGAATCGCCTGCTGATGGCGCCCTACGAAAAAATACTCGGGGCCTGCCTGAAGTGGCGGTACGTCACCGTCGCTGGCGTGACCGGGGCCTGTATCATCTCAGCGGGGATGCTGGCCGGAGGTATCGTGAAGTGGCAGTTCGTCCAGGACATGGACAGCGAAAGCATGATCTGTGCGCTGGAAATGCCGATTGGCACATCCACGGAACGACTGAAAGAAGAACTGCAGAAGCTGACGGATTTCATCGTCGACAAAGAACTGTTTCCCGAAGTTGTCAATGTTCAGACGATTGCCGGACGGCAGTATGACGTGACCGGCGCCGGGGCGGTGGGGTTTGACGATCAGAGTCATTTGGGACAGGTAGTGGTGGAAATCTGTCCCGCGGAAGAACGTACGCGGTCGAGCGAGGAACTGACCACCGCGTTTCGTGAATTCTCTGAGAAACAACTGGTCGGTGTGAACTCAGTCCGGTGGACCGAGATGAATGGCGGGCCGGGCGGCAACGATATTGAGATCAGTGTTTCCGGGCTTCCCAATTCCGAATTGCCCAAAGCTGTGAATGACTTGAAGCAGCTCATCGGTGGGCTGGACGGTGTTTACGATCTGGACGACAACCTGGACGTCGGCAAGAAGGAAATGCGATTGTCTCTGCGCGACTCGGCAGCGGCAGCAGGCGTTACCGTCGGAAGCCTGGGTGCATACGTGCGTGGGGCGCTGTTCGGTCAGGAAGCACGCCGAATCTCGCGTAATCGGGAAGACGTGCGGATCATGGTGAGATACCCGGAGACGTTTCGCGAAAGTGCATGGAACGTGGAATCGATGTGGATTCCCGGACAGGGCGCGCCGGGCGAACGAAGTTGGATCCCGATTTCCGAAGTGGCAGACGTTAAGATGAGCCGCGGTTATTCCACGATTTCTCGATTTCGACAGACTCGTTCTGCGAAAATCATCGGAGCCGTCGACGATGCTCGGGTCCCCAGCACGTCCAGTGTCATCGAGATGATCCGAATGCGGGTCGAGGGCGAGGATGAGCGAAAAGGAATCGTTAGTCAGTATCCCGGAATTCAGATCGAGTACCTTGGTCAGGCAAAGGAAATGTCTGACAGCTTTTCATCGCTGACGATCGCCTTCCCCGTCGCGATGCTGATCATCTATGGCATGCTGGCAGGGTTGTTCAAATCGTACACGCAGCCTTTGGTGGTGATGTCAGCAATTCCGTTCGGCTTTCTGGGCGCCGTGATCGGCCATTGGATAACGGGCGAAACGTTTACGATTCTGAGTGCCATCGGGCTGGTGGCATTGGCCGGCATTCTGGTCAATGACTCTCTGGTGTTGGTGGATTTTATCAACAAACGCGTGGCTGCCGGTCTGTCACCGCTGGAAGCGAGCATTGATGGCGCCAAGAAACGCCTGCGAGCAATACTGCTGACGACATTGACGACTGCTGCGGGGTTGATGCCGCTAATGTTTGAGACCAGTTTTCAGGCTAAGTTTCTGATTCCGATGGCGGTCACGCTGACCTTTGGGTTGCTGTTTGCCACAGGGCTGACGCTGATTCTGGTCCCCTGCCTGAACCTGATTCGCGAGGATATCCTTACAGGTTTTTTCGGGATTCGAACGCCTCCTGAGCCGCCGCAGGACCCCACACCAGCCGATGTTCCTCCATTGTCAACAGTTGCGTGACCATGGCGGGTGCAGAGATTCGATCAGCCATAGTGCAGCAAGTCTCTCCGCGCCATAGTTGGTAGCGGTCCATAGTCGACTGCGGTACAACGTCGCCCGACCGAACAGTCTGCCGAGCCCGTCTGCCACGAGTGATCACAAGTGTATCTGTCTGAAAACAAAACGCTTCGGATGACAACCCTGTGCGGGCTCTATGTGGCTCAGGGAATCCCGTGGGGCTTCGTGACAGTGACGTTTGCCGCGTGGCTGGCTCAGCCAAAGCACAATCTGACGGTCGAACAGATAGGCCCGATTCTGGCGGTGGCGACGCTGCCGTGGTCGCTCAAGTTCTTCTGGGGGCCGTTGATGGATCGATTTACGATTCCTTCGATGGGGCGTCGTCGGCCATGGATCATTTTTGCTCAGGGTATGGCCGTGCTTGTGCTGGGAAGCATGCTGCTGTTTGATGATCTGCCGGGAATGGTCTGGACATCAGCCCCTGATTCCAGTCCCGCCATGAGAGTCATTTTTCGTCTGGTGCCAGGGCCTCTGGCGGGCATGATTCTGCTGGCGAACATTTTCCTTTCGATGCAGGACGTTGCAGTGGATGCTCTGGCCGTCGATCTGCTCAAAGAAGATGAACGGGGCGTCGCAAATGGTCTGATGTACGGCTGCAGTTATCTGGGAACAGCCGTGGGGGGAGCCGGGCTTGGCTGGGTGGTCAGTCAGTATGGCATTCAGACAGGACTGATGTGGCAGGCGATTCTATTGATGGGGATCATGGTGTTGCCTTTGCTCTTTCGGGAGCGTCCATTGCCCGCCTGTGATGAGAATGGCGAACGCGCCGACGGTCCGACACAACAGTCACTCGAACAAGCTTCCCAATCCGTGTTTGGAGATCTGTGGAAAGCGTTCCGTTTAAGGTCGACATTGCTCGGTGCCGGGATTGCGCTCGGCACCAAGATCGGAATAGGCGTGCTGACGGCTGTGTTTGTGGATTACCTGATGAAAAACGGCTGGACACAGCAGGAGTACACGTCGGTCATGGGCGGCTCGGCTCTGATGCTCGGGCTCTGCGGCTCCGTCCTGGGCGGCTTCGCAGCCGACCGCATCGGACCCAAACCGATCATTGTCGTCGTGTCACTGCTGCTTGGCGGAGTATGGATCGGCTGTGGTGCTTATCCTTCCGTCGTGCAGTCAAAGATGCTGATGACGTGTCTGTTGATTACTCAGGAGTTCCTTCTGGGCGCAGTTTCCGTCTCATTATTTTCATTGTTCATGACAATATCCTGGCCACGAGTTGCCGCAACGCAGTTTACGACATACATGGCGTTAATGAATCTGTCGACAACGTGTGGCAGCTATGCCGCCCGAGAGTTGAGCGTTCTATTTACCGTGCAGCAGATTCTTGTCGTTGCCGGTCTGCTGCAGATCGCCATGATGACCCCCGTGCTGTTTATCGATCCAGGACAAACACGCCGCGTTCTTGGGGATGCGTAATGATTTTTATTCTGTGCCACGGCTGAGCCGGTAGGTGACAGCATAGAGTCGAAGCTGATGACCTTGGCTCGGCCACAACATGTGCCCGACACACTACATCGTTTCACGCTGACTTGAGGCCGCGAAGAACGATTTTTGGTAGCAGTTTCGTTACTCCCATGAGCCAGTATCGTTCACGACAATAAGTAAATTGCTCTAAACGAAAAAAGGGTGAAGCAATAAATTGCTTCGCCCTTTGATTCAAATCTTCCGACGGTCGGCACTATGAAGCCGGGCCGTCAACGGCGGGAGCCTTGACACGTTTGCGAACGTCTGTTTCCAGAACGCCAAACGCCTGTTCGTGCCTCTGCAGTGCCATCGACAATGCACTCCACAATCGCTTGGCGGTGTAGTGATTGAGAATGATACGTTGATTGACATTAACGTCGACTTTGCCCGTTGCGTATGGCGTTGGGTTCAGACCGAGGTCCAGAATCAATTCTTCCGGAGTACTTGATACTCGACAGAAGTTGGCATAACCGGCATTTGCAGAAGCGTCGTTAACGACGACTTCCTGAGTCTGCTGGGCTGCAGCCGGGTCCGCGGCGGCGGTTTCCGGAGCGCTGGGAGCAGCATCTGCGGGGGTTGCCTCTGTCTTTTCTTCTTCGCTCACTTTCTTTCTCCTAACCTTTTTCATGGCCATTGGCTTTGTTCCTTGACACGCATTGCATCTCGCACTGCAGGGGAGACGCTTAACACCGGCACTTATAACAGAGAGGCATGGGGCGGGCAACGAGCTGTCGAGCAGTTTGCGTCCGCACATAACAGTTTCATCACCCCGTCATGCTAACACAGACAAACGTGGCAGTCTGGATTAGTCCCACAACCGTTACGAGCACCCAATGGACGTATTGCGGGCAGAAGAACCAAGGGTAACATATGTTGCGGTCTGCGTCTTTCTGAGCGACGACGACCGGGTTTCATGTACGTTGTCGCGGTGGGATTGTGTCGCGTTTGCTGCACTGTGCAGAATCTCTCCGCGGTTGTCGAGGTCAGGCTGTGCCAGTGCAAACCTTAGCTGGGCGCTGAAAAATCACGGTTGGGTCAATTGAACCACGTCACTTTTTGAAGTGTCGTCGTTGATTGTCTGGACCAGAACTATTGCCCAGACCACTTCCGATCGGCTTGATCTAGTTTCGTATGAGGCGTCTGCGACAACTCATCATGCGCGTCGGTCAGGTGGGAAGTCACTTTCTGAATCTGACAAGGTAGAATGCGGCAGCCGCCATTTGAAGCTGCAGCCTCATCTTCCAGCGTCCGACGTGCCGACTCCTTCCGATCCACGTATCACACTTCCTTCGGCTCAAAACCGAAGAATGTCGTCTAACATCTGAAAACGTTACGATCCCCGTCAACGTGGCGCTTTTGCAGCGTCCTGGCAGGCAGACGAACCTTCAAAGATGAAGCCGTCGGCCGTGGCGTCGATCCTGATGGTGTCGCCTTCCAGGAAGCGGCCGGACAGGATCTCATTGGCCAGAGTATTCTGTAGTCGCTGTTGAATGACGCGTTTCAACGGTCGTGCTCCGTACTTCTGGTCATATCCTTCGTTGGCAAGCAACTGTTTCGCGGCGTCCGTGACTTCCAGCTTGTAGCCGTTGTCTTCCAGTTGCCTGTTCAGCTGACGAATCTGCAGACCGACGATCTCGCGAATTTCGTCGCGCCCCAGCGGGTGGAACACGATGACTTCGTCGATTCGATTCAGAAACTCGGGCAGGAAGTGCTGCTGCAGTGCGTCCATGCAGCGATTATGGATTTCTTTGTCGTCTGCATCACCACTCAGGTCCATGATTGCCTGGCTGCCGATATTGGACGTCATCACAATAATGCAGTTACTGAAGTCGACCGTGCGCCCATGACTGTCCGTCAATCGTCCGTCGTCCAGCAGTTGCAGTAAAATGTTGAAAACGTCTCGATGTGCTTTTTCAACTTCGTCCAGCAGAATGACACAGTACGGATTTCTGCGCACCGCTTCCGTCAGCCTTCCGCCTTCTTCATACCCTACGTATCCCGGAGGCGCGCCGATCAGCCGTGCCACCGAATGCCGCTCCATGAATTCGCTCATGTCGATGCGAACCATGCTGCGTTCGTCGTCGAACAGAAATTCCGCCAGCGCCTTGCAGAGTTCTGTCTTACCAACGCCGGTCGGCCCCAGAAACATGAACGAACCGATCGGACGACTGGCGTCCTGCATCCCCGAGCGTGCTCGACGGACCGCGTTGGAAACGGCTTCCACGGCCTCTTGCTGATTGATCATGCGTTTGTGGATTTCGGATTCCATCCGCAGCAGCTTCTCGCGTTCGCCCTGCATCATGCGAGACACCGGCACACCGGTCCACACACTGACCACTCGGGCAATATCTTCTTCGGTCACTTCTTCACGAAGCAGCCGACTGTCCGGATCTTCGTTGAGTTCGGCAGATTTATTTTCCATTTCGGCCAGCTGACCTTCGGCGGTTTTCAGCTTCTGTTCGGCTTCAAACGCCTCCTGGTAATCTTCATTGCTGTTGGTTTTCTGGGCCCTGGAAAACGCCTGTGTGTACGAGGTTCGCAGCTTTTCTATTTCTTCTTTCAGCGGCTTAAGCCCGGAGATCGCTGCCTTCTCAACTTCCCATTTCGCTTTCAGTTGGTTGGTGGATTCTTCATTCTCTGCAATCAATCGCTGCAGATCCGCCAGACGCTCTTTGCTGTCATCGCTGGTTTCTCTTTCCAGGGCCGCCGCTTCGATCTGCATCCGCGTCAGCTGTCGAGTGGCCTCGTCGATTTCGGCGGGCATCGAATCGATTTCCATCCGCAGCCGACTGGCACCTTCATCGACCAGGTCAATCGCTTTGTCGGGCAGAAAACGATCGGAAATGTAGCGATCGGAAAGTGTGGCTGCCGCAATTATGGCGTCGTCGGTAATGCGCACACCATGATGCGACTCATAACGATCTTTCAAACCGCGTAGAATGGAAATGGTGTCTTCAACATTCGGTTCTTGGACAACGACGGGCTGAAACCGGCGTTCCAGTGCCGGATCTTTCTCGATGCGTTTGCGGTATTCATCCAGCGTCGTGGCTCCCACACAGTGCAGGTCGCCCCTGGCAAGGGCGGGCTTCAGCAAATTGGAGGCGTCCATCGCCCCTTCGCTGTTGCCGGCTCCGACCACCGTGTGCAGTTCGTCGATGAACATGATGATCTGCCCGTTTGAATCCTGCACCTCTTTCAGGACGGCCTTCAGTCGGTCTTCGAATTCGCCTCGGAACTTGGCCCCGGCCACCAGCGAGCCAAGGTCCAGGCCAAAGACTTTTTTGTCCTTCAGATTCTGCGGGACGTCTCCCAGCACAATCCGGTGCGCCAGACCTTCAACGATCGCCGTCTTGCCGACACCCGGTTCGCCGATCAGTACGGGGTTGTTCTTGCGCCGGCGCGACAGCACTTGGATGACACGACGGATCTCCGTGTCCCGCCCGATCACAGGGTCAATTTTTCCATCACGAGCGGATTGCACCAGATCGACGCCGTATTTTTCCAACGCCTGATATTTGTCCTCGGGATTCTGATCCGTGACGGACTGCCCGCCACGCACTTCCTTAAGTCCTTCCAGGATATCCGCTTCATTCACGGCATTTAGTTCCAGAAGGCGCTTCGCTTGGTCGTCCACCTGAGTCAGCGCAAGCAGCAAGTGTTCAGTGGACGTAAATTCATCGCCCATTTGACGGGCCTGCTTGTCCGCAGCGTTCAAGACTTTCACGGCTTCCGGCCCGGCACCAACCGGTTCCTCGCTGCCGCTGGATTGCGGCAGTCGCCCGATTTCGCCATCCACCATGGACGCCAATTGACCGATGTTCACGCCCACGCGCTGCAACAGCGGTTTCATGATGCCCTGATCTTCGTCCAGCAGCGCCTTAAGGATGTGCAGTGGCCGAAGAATCCGGTGGCTGTTTTGTTCCGCCAGTTCCTGAGCATGCCGCAACGCCTGGCCGGCTTTGACCGTCAGTTTTTCGGGATTGAATGCCATCAGAGTGCCTTTCCATATTGCGCAGCAGCGAACACAGCTGATCACCATGTACGTGCCACGAGAGAGCGACTGCCGACAATGAATTGCCGGCATCTCTAATCGTCACTGTGTCCGCACAGAGAGGGAATAGAACAACTCCTGTCGAGCAACTCCTGTTCCGCCTGTGCAGTATTTCACTTCCGATAAAAGTATTACCGGCTTAGCCTTATGGGAGACCGCTAGTCCTTCTTTTCGAAGTCAGCGTCAATGATATCGTCGTCACCGGCACCAGCCGCTGCACCGACGGACTCACCGTCTTCACCATCACCGGCTTCCGCTGCAGCTGCCATGTGCTGATACAACGCCTCACTGGCCTGAGCCAGTTCCTGCAGAGCGGTCTGAATGGCTGCGGCATTGTCGCCTTCAGCAGCCGCCTTCACCTTTTCGCAGGATGCTGTAATCGCTGACTTTGAACCTTCGTCCAGCTTGTCTTCGTGCTCCCCCAGCGTTTTTTCTGTCTGATGAACCAGCGTTGACGCTTCGTTTTTCGCCTTCGCCAGTTCTTCCTTCTGCTTGTCCTCTTCGGCGTGAGCTTCACCGTCTTTTCGCATTCTGTCGATCTCATCGTCTGACAGACCGCTGGACTGCTTGATCTCAACGCTGTGCTCTTTGCCAGTCGCTTTGTCTTTTGCCGAAACACTCAGGATCCCATTCACATCGATATCAAATTTGACCTCGATCTGCGGCACGCCACGTGGTGCCGGTGGCAGATCCGCCAGGTCAAACTGGTCCAGCAGGCGATTGTCCGTCGCCATGCGTCGTTCGCCCTGAAAGACTCGGACAGTTACTGCAGGTTGATTGTCGGCAGCGGTGGAAAACGTTTCGGACTTGGTGGTCGGAATCGTGGTGTTTCGTTCCACCAGGGTTGTCATGATTCCGCCTTCGGTTTCGATTCCCAGGGACAACGGAGTCACATCCAGCAGCACAACGTCTTTGACATCGCCGGAAATGATTCCGCCCTGAATAGCCGCGCCCAGTGAAACCACTTCGTCTGGATTCACACCCTGGTGTGGTTCCTTGTTGAAGATCCTCTTTACGAAAGCCTGAACCTTGGGAACTCGAGTCGAACCACCAACCAGCACTACCTCGCTGATGTCACCGGCGCTCAATCGGGCATCCTTCAGAGCATTTTCCACTGGACCGCGACAGCGTTCCACCAGTGGGTCGATCAGTCGCTCGAAGTCACCTCGGCTTATGGACAACTGCAGATGCTTGGCGACCCCGTCGACGGACGTGATAAACGGCAGGTTAATATCCGACGTCTGTGCTGTGGATAGTTCCTGCTTTGCCTTTTCAGCCGCTTCCCGCAGACGCTGTAGCGCCATCGGGTCAGTGCGAAGGTCGATGTCGTCCGATTTCTTGAACTCGTCAGCAATGTGGCTGATCAGCACTTCATCAAAGTCGTCGCCGCCGAGATGTGTGTCGCCATTCGTGCTGAGCACCTCGACCAGTTCGTCGCCGACTTCCAGAATCGATACGTCAAACGTACCGCCGCCAAGGTCGAATACGACAATCTTTTCTTCCTGCTTTTTGTCCAGGCCGTAAGCCAGGGCCGCAGCCGTGGGCTCGTTAATGATGCGAGAAACTTCCAGTCCGGCAATCTGACCAGCATC
Source organism: Fuerstiella sp. (assembly GCA_029247265.1). Taxonomy (GTDB): domain Bacteria; phylum Planctomycetota; class Planctomycetia; order Planctomycetales; family Planctomycetaceae; genus Fuerstiella. The sequence continues at coordinate 19,540 of JAQWLN010000041.1, read as the reverse complement.
TTTTGTTGCCTGCCTTTGAGCATCATTAAAGTAGGCCGGCACCGTAATGACAGCCTTGTTCACCTTGTGACCGAGATAGCTTTCGGACGCTTCTTTAAGTTTACGAAGTACGAGAGCTGAGATTTCCGGGGGTGTGTGCTCCTTGCCATTGACGTTGACCTTCACGTAATCAGCTTCAGCACCAACTACGTCATATGGAACAATCTTTTCTTCAGACTGTACTTCGCTGTGCCGTCGCCCCATGAACCGTTTGATCGAATAAATCGTATTCGTAGGGTTGGTCACAGCCTGTCGTTTGGCGGGATCACCGACCAGCGTTTCACCCTTATCGGTGAAGGCGATGACACTGGGAGTCGTACGACTCCCTTCCTGATTGGCGATAACCTTGGGTTCGCCACCTTCCATCACGGACACAACTGAGTTTGTCGTTCCAAGGTCGATACCGATGATTTTTTCACCTGAGACTGCCATCTGTAAACTCCTGATTTCTTTTTATCGATTGAGTGCTGAGCCCCGGAAGGTCTCACGTGTGATCTGACGGTGGTTCTGGCTGACCTACCGAAACCGATTCGGATTTGTCAGCGATCAGAAGAAATACCATTGGGGATGAATCAAGCGCGGCTACCCCATGCGCTCAATCGCTCAAATCCTGTCCGACGTACATACGGGCAGGCCCCTGACTTCCCAACTCGTCAAAAGCACAATGCGCGCCAAAATCCATTCTGTTGTTCTAAGCGTTTTCTCAGTAATGCCTTAGGTTCAGAATGACGCATGGTTTAGACACTAGGTACGACAATGTGGCAGGAAGTTAACCAGACTCCCACCCGTGAAGGTGTGCCATATTGGCACCAGTGGGAGGAGAGGGTAGCGTGCCATTTTGGCCAGCAGGGGCACGAGTGCAAAATATCCGGCTAATCAGGAGGGGTTTGTTGGAACCTTTAGGATCAAAAGAAGCCCCACCTTGAAAATGAAAAACGTCACCGGTACAAGCGAATTGCGGGACCGGATGTCACATCACCCTCCGTTTGTAGCGTCCCGTCCCTCCCCCCAGCGGCTTGCGCTGCTCCCCCCCACATCGGCCACGGCTTAAGGACCATCATGGCGAAGAAAAAGGCCACAAAACCCGTCAAGAAGAAGGTGGCAAAAAAAAAGCGGGCTGCTGCCGCGTCGCCGGCCAAGCCGACACCAACGAGGGCGGCAAAGAGTCGCTCTGCCCCGCTCAGCCCGGATCAACAGCTAGCTGCCATTGACAAAGAGCTGGTCGGTCTGCTGAATCAGCGCGTGGAGACATTCCTGAAAAAGGTGGCTCAGTCCGAGTCTCCGCAAGAGGCCGTCTTTGATGTTCAGGATGACGTCAAGCTTTGGACCATGCTCGAGGGTATGAACAAGGGGCCGCTGTCGACCGTCGAATTGAAGTCGATTTTTAGAGGCGTCCTGAGTGCCGGAAGGCAACGGGTCAAGAGCATCCGAGTGGCCTACCTGGGACCGGCGTACAGCTTTACTCATCTTGCCGCGATCAATCGGTTTGGCGAATCGGCCGACCTTGTTCCCGTCAGCACCATCGCGACGGTGTTTGAGGAGGTCAATCGAGGCCATGTTCATTACGGCCTGGTGCCGATTGAAAACAGCACGGATGGGCGTATCGTTGACACGCTGGACATGTTCACGCGGCTGCCTTTGAGAATCTGTGGCGAGATCCAGCTGCACGTTCACCACAACCTGCTGGCCCGTTGTGATCGGAGCGAAATTACTGAGATTTACAGCAAGCCGCAGGCGTTATCTCAGTGCCGCGACTGGTTGGCCAAGAACATGTCACATGCGAGGCTGATTGAAGTCACCAGCACTTCCACGGCAGCCCAGTTGGCCCGTGACAAACCGGGTGCAGCGGCAGTCGCCAGTCAGCAGGCAGCTGTTCAGTACGGCATCCAGATTGTTGCCGAGTGCATTGAGGATAATCGCAATAATATGACGCGATTTGCGATCATCGGAGATACCATTGCTGAGCCCACGGGGCATGACCGGACGGCGATTCTGCTGCAAATACCCCACAAACCTGGGTCGTTGTCTGATGCCTTGATGGTATTCAAGAAGTGCAAGGTCAACCTGACATGGATTGAATCCTTTCCGTTGCGGTCTCCTGAAATCGGCTACCTGTTCTTCCTTGACTTCGAAGGGCACGTGACCGATGCGAAGATCAAACGCACGTTGAAGGAATTGGAGGCGATGGCGGATCGCCTGGAAATCCTGGGCTCGTACCCCCGCAGCGAACCCCTGAACTAGGTTTCAGTAAACGGGTTTTGGTGCACGACCTCGGCCTGGCGGCAGAATACCGTTTGCAGGAGGGCCGGCTCTGGACTCTCATACGATGGGTGGTCCTCCGGGCACAACTGCGATGCTTCGTCCATTGATGGTGAAAACATCATATTTTTGCCGATCCTGAGACCCATTTCGCCCAACGAGCGAAAGCTGCGGTTCGGTGGGTGATCGCAGTTGACCTGTCGATGCCCCGCAGTACGATGCCCCTTCTCATTTCGCTGATGTTGGCACACTGTACGTCCGTCTGGATTTGGTCCGGCCGAAAACATGTTGTTGCCGAGTTGGCCGTAGCGACCAGCGGGAGCATCTGCTGGCAGTCTGGTCGCGACCATGTCGTAATTTGGAGGAGATGATAATGCGACGATTTCTCGTTGCGGGTAACTGGAAGATGAACACTTACCGCACCAGCGGTCAGGACCTGGCGGCCGCACTGGCCGTCGATTCGCCAGCTGCCGAAGACGGCGCGGAAGTTCTGGTCTGTCCCCCCTATCCGTATCTGGTGACGGTTGCTGACAAGGTCGCTGGCAGCGGCGTACAGGTTGGAGCTCAGGACGTTTACTTCGAAGCTGGCGGGGCCTTCACGGGTGAAGTTGCGGTCGATATGTTGAAGGACGTCGGCTGTGAATACGTCATCATCGGGCACAGCGAACGTCGACACGTCATTGGCGAGACTGACGAAATTATCAATCGCAAGGTCAAGGCAGCCATCGCTGGTGGCTTAAAAGTCATTCTGTGCGTGGGCGAATTGCTGAGCGACCGTGAAGGTGGAAATACCGAATCGGTCCTTGATACTCAAATGGCCGGCGGATTAGCTGATATTTCTGAACAGGATGCGAAGGAACTGGTGATCGCGTACGAACCCGTCTGGGCCATTGGCACAGGCGTCACGGCGAGCCCTGAGCAGGCGGAATCTGCCCACGAACATCTTCGCAATTGGATCACCAATCGCTACAATTCGGCGTTTTCAGATAAGATCCGCATCCTCTACGGCGGAAGTGTTAAGGCGGACAACGCCGAAACGCTTATGGGACAATCAAACGTCGACGGGGCTCTCGTCGGCGGTGCCAGCCTCAAGCCGGAATTGTTCATACCGATTATCGATGCGGCTCGAAAGCTGGCGTCAGCCTGAGTTGGCAACGTCGGCAGAAGCAGTGTCCCTTTAACGAGACGACTGAAGGTGTCATATTGTCACCTCACGACCCTGAGTGAATTCAGCGCCTAATGATTTTCCGTCATTGAGCGAAACCTGTCCGGCACCCATCGTGCGGGCCGCGGAGTATATGGAATGATGACAAACAGTTTTGTGTTCTACACACTGTTAACGCTGCTGGTCTTTTCAAGTCTCATCATGATCCTGCTGGTTCTGATTCAGCGTGGTCGTGGTGGTGGACTGGCAGGAGCCTTTGGCGGCATGGGTGGCCAGAGCGCACTTGGCGTGCGTGCCGGCGACGTATTTACAAAAATCACAGTCGTTGTCGCTGTGGTTTGGGTGTTTACAGCGGGTCTGCTGGGCATCTCGATGAGAGCCATTGCCGAACAGGAAGCGACCGGCACGATCGAATATGACGCGCCTGCGTCCCTCGAAGAAACTACGTCAACGGATGCAGACGATCCCGCTCCTGCAACAAAGCAGGCAGAGGATCCGAAAGACGCGGCCACACCAGCGGAAGCCGATGAAGACAAATCAGACGCCGACAGCAAGAAAAAGGATTCGGAAGAAGCTGCGTCGGGTTCGGAAGCAGAGACAGAACCTGCTCCGAACGACAGCAAGGCCTCTGAGGAAGATCCAGCGGCTGATGACGCTGAGAAAGAACCAGCAGCAGCGGATACCCCTGAGTCGGACCCCAAAGCCGAAGCCTTACCGGAAGAAAAGCCAGCTGAAGGCGACGCACCTAAAGAGTGACGAAGACTTACCAGCGAGCGTGCTGCAGGCCGGAGCGAAGCTGTACGAACTGGCGCAATTTACCAATGCACCGTAGTGACGATTATCGGACTATTAAAGCCGAATCGTTATCGGTACTGAAAGAGGTTTTCCAGTGCTGTTAAGTATGACGGGGTTTGGCAATGCGGTGCGTCAGTCTGAGTCGGCGTATGTCAGCATCGAGTTGAAAGCAGTCAACAATCGATACCTTAAGGTATCCATGCGACTGCCGGACGTGGTTGCTCGTTTTGAAAGTGACATTGAAAAACTCGTCCGGGAAAACATCGCACGAGGCGCAATACAGCTCTCATTTCGAGTTCGATTGACTTCTCAGTCCAATGGCTATTCCATCGATCGCACAGTTCTGGATGCCTATCTGCAGCAGTTAGCCGAAATGACAAAAGAGCTGCCAGCGGAGAGGACGTCACCGGTCGCGTTATCGGACCTGCTGCAGTTGCCGGGCGTTGTTGCAGAGTCCGAACTGTCTGTGGAAAGTGTCGAATCTGTCTGGCCGACACTTGAGGCCGCCCTGCGTGAAACTCTGGGTCATTTCCAGGACTTCCGTCGCACGGAAGGCGCATCCATGCTGCAGGACCTGAAAGTGCAGTGCGACAGTATCGAACGACAGGTCGACGAAGTCGAAAAGCATGCCCCCGTTGTTGTGTCCGAGTACCGTGAAAAGCTGTTGGAGCGTGTCCGAAAGGCTATCCAGGACACAGACGTACCGCTGGAAGACAAGGACGTGATTCGTGAAGTTGCGATGTTCTCGGATCGCTGTGACATCAACGAAGAAATCACGCGATTGAGGTCGCACATTCAGCAGTTCCATCGCTTTCTTGACGACGAAAAATCGATGGGGCGGAAGCTGGAGTTTCTGGGGCAGGAAATGTTTCGCGAAATCAACACAATCGGGTCGAAGGCCAATAACGTGACGATTGCTCACAATGTCGTTGAGATGAAGGCAGCAATCGAACGGATTCGCGAAATCCTTCAGAACGTGGAGTAGGGAACGCAGCGGCGGATGCAGACGCTCGCGAAATGAACTCTGCTGAGATCTTTCGCGGATTCGTTCGCACCGTGCGGGAATGGCAGTGGTTACAGAAGCCGGACAATGAACACACTCGGACAACAATCACAATCCAGTCAGCGCGTGCTGATCATGTCCGGCCCCAGCGGCAGCGGGAAGACAACCATCGTCAACCGGCTGATCGATGAGGCTCCGGTGAAGCTGATGAAGTCCGTTTCCGCGACGACTCGCAAGCCGCGGCCTCAGGAGGTGGACGGCGAAGACTATTATTTTCTGACAGATGAGGACTTCCGCGACCGCCTTGCGGGGAACGATTTTCTCGAGTTTGCCGAGGTGTTTGCGTCTGGTTTTCTGTACGGCACGCTGAGATCTGAGGTTGAGCGTGCCTGGACCGAAAAAGCGTGGGCTTTCCTGGAAATCGACGTTGAAGGTGCATTGAACGTAATGCAGCAATATCCGGATGCTGTTACGATATTCCTGAAGACGCCCTCTGCCGAAGAATTTGAACGCCGTTTGCGGTCTCGCGGCACGGAAAATGAGGAAGTTATCCGGAAACGACTGGCAACTGCTGCCAGCGAGTTACAATTTGCAGACCGGTATCGCCACATCGTGGTCAACGACCAGCTTGAGCGAGCTATTGGTGAAATCTGTGAGATCCTGAAGTCTGAGGAGACGGCATCGAATGCATGACGAGTTTCGTGAAGACGTGATTGCAAGAAAAGTAGGTGGACGATTCAAGCTGACCACACTGGTGCAAAAGCGAATGGTCGCACTGAACCGTGGCGCTCGCGCGCTGGTTGATCTACCCACAAAAGACCTGATGGAGATCGTGGTCGCGGAAATCATGACGGATAAAATCTATCTGGACACAACCGGACGGGTGCAGGTCGCGGAAGACGAATCAGAAACGGTCGATGCGCTCGAAGCACTTCTGGCTGAAGACGGCGGTCCAGGCATCGACGACCTGTAAAGGTGTCCGCCCTAGCGAATCAATCGGAGCCGCGGCTCCATACTGAGCTCCTGAGTTGCGTTTGTCGATGTGACTCGCATGCTGGAACTCGGATCGACATTATCTCAGGCGTTGCGGCATCGCAACGCCTGTTTTCGTGTGGTGCAGTTGAGTTGAACAGAACGTCGGGTGTCTTTTGTTGATTAAGGCAGCAGGAACTATGTCGATACTGAAAAATCGTGAGATCCTGTTGGGAGTCACCGGCGGCATTGCTGCGTACAAGTCGGCAGATCTGTGCAGCAAGCTGGTGCAGAGCGGCGCCGTGGTTTCTGTCATCATGACCGAATCCGCTCATCAGTTTATCGGCGCCACCACATTTGAAGCTTTGACAAGTCGGCCGGTGCACACAAGGGCGTTTGAAGTCAGAGAACATCACCAGGGCGAACACATCGGTCTGGCTCAGCGTGCCGAAGTTGTCGTAATCGCGCCAGCAACGGCCAGCAGTATTGCTCGATTCGCCAACGGCTTTGCCGACGACCTTTTGTCGACAACTGTACTGGCCGCAAACGCACCAGTTTATGTTGCGCCGGCGATGAACTGTAACATGTGGGCAAAGTCATCTGTGCAGCGCAATGTCAGTCAGCTTGCTCAGGACGGGATGAAGATCATTGCCCCCGAAGAGGGCTGGCTGAGCTGCGGGCAAATCGGCGCCGGTCGCATGGCTGCCCCGGATGCAATTCTGAAAGTGCTGGAAAATCAGTTTGTGGTGTGAGATCCAATGCGCATTCTTATCACGGCCGGGCCAACTCGCGAATATGTCGATGACGTTCGGTTTCTGTCGAACGCCAGCAGCGGCCGAATGGGCTATTCCATCGCCGAAGCCGCGATTGCGGCGGGCCATGAAGTCATCCTGGTGACCGGGCCGGTTGACCTGCCTGTTCCAGCCGGAGTCCGCGTGACTCAGATTGAAACGACCGACGAATTGAGATCCTCCTGCCTGGAACTGTTTCCTGCCTGTGATGGAGTGATTGCAACAGCGGCCGTGTGCGACTATCAGCCCCGCGAACGAGTCGACGGTAAGATTACGAAGACGGGCAGCCCGATCGTTCTGGAACTGGTTGAGACGTCCGACGTTCTGGCTGAGCTGGGCGGTCAGAAAGAGCATCGCTGGGTCGTCGGGTTTGCTCTGGAGTCGCAGGATCCGCGGACGAACGCGATGAGAAAACTGCGTATGAAACACTGTGACTGCATTGTGTTGAATGACACCGCAGCCATTTCCTCGCTGGAAAATCACGTGGAGATTCTGTCACCCGAGGCCACGACACTGGCAGGATTTCACGGCCTGAAAACCAGCATCGCACAGCAGCTCATCCAGTTCATCGAACAGAAAATTGTCGCACGACATTAAAAGGTGTCAGGAACCAATATTCGGGGCGGTCCTTCGGGGCCTTCGCACTATTGGTTCCTGACCCCTTTTCAAAGTCACGATTGTACTGCGACCTCAGCTCGGTATGCTCCGTCGCCATGTCACAGCACCCAACTTCACCGCTCCGGTCTGACCAGCATTTCAACAACCTCCGCCGCTGGCTGGAGATGGAAGGTGAAGCAGAACGCGAGCGACTGGAACAGCGGCGACAGGTACAGTCGTCTGCACAGGCCGAACGAGGTGGAGAAACTCTGCTGGACATGGTCGTCCGGACTCACACCACCGGACTGGGCGGCCGCTATCTGCTCACACTGAAGAAACGCCGTTCCGCTGAACGCCTTCCGTGGCACCGATTTAAGGTAGGAAGCCCGATCATTCTGTCGCCCGATGGTGACGGCCGAGGTGAGTCGCGTCAGGGTGTTGTGAGCGCTCGGCGACCGGATTCTCTTGAGATCGCGATCGACGACTGGCCCCAAGGCGAACGATTTCGCCTGGATTTGTCACCGGATGCAGTCACGAGAAAAAGACAGCTTGCGGCCATGGGTGCTGCCGAAAAGGCAACCAGCCGCGCAGGCCAGCTGCGAGATGTCATGCTGTATGAACGACCACCGACATTCCGTTCGAATGTCGATGTCGTGCGTGCTGAAAATCTGAACGAGTCGCAGCAACAGGCAGTCGAGTTCGCGATGTCGGCCAATGATCTGGCGATCATTCATGGTCCACCGGGAACCGGCAAGACGACCACCGTTGTTGAGCTGATCAGGCAGGCCGTCGCCAACGGCGAGCGAGTTCTGGCCTGTGCCCCAAGTAACACAGCTGTGGACAATCTGCTGGAGCGTCTTGTTGCCACAGGTGAGCACGCCGTCCGACTGGGACATCCCGCGCGAGTTCTTGAGGTCGTCCGGAGCCACACCCTCGACGCCCTTGTGAAACAACATGACGCCCACCATGTAATTCATGAAATGTTGCGTGAGGCCGAGCAACTGGAACGAAAAGCCAGTCGATTTACTCGTGCCAGACCCGCCTCAGGACAGAAATATCAACAGCGGCAGGAAGCGAGTGAACTGCGCCGCCACGCCCGAATGCTGGAACGCCAGGCAATTGGCGAAGTCATCGCCGGTGCCCGAGTCATTTGTGCCACGGTCAGTTTTGACTTCAGTATTCTGGAGGATCATCCGTTCGATCTGCTGGTGATTGACGAAGCCTGTCAGAGCGTTGAGCCGGGGTGCTGGGTTCCCATGAAATACGCCGACCGGATTGTGCTTGCCGGAGATCATTGCCAGTTGCCGCCCACAATACTGTCGACTGCTGCTGCGAAAGAGGGTTACGCAGTCAGTCTGATGCAGCGACTGGTTGAACATTACGGTCACGACGTCACTCGCCAGTTAACTGTCCAGTACCGCATGCACGAACAGATCATGAATTTTTCGTCGCAACATTTTTACGATGGAACGCTGACTGCGAACGATTCCGTCAGGCAGCATCTGCTGACAGATCTTCCGTCAGTCAACGACACGAATTTCAACGCCAGCCCCGTTGTCTTCATCGACACCGCTGGAGCAGGCTGGGACGAAGAACAGGAACCGGAAGGGCTCAGCCGGCTGAATCCTCAGGAAGGCAAGCTGGTGCTGCAGCAGGTCAACGAACTCTGTGAAGCAGGATTGAGTCCTCGTGACATCGCCGTGATTGCCCCTTATGCGGCTCAGGTTCGCTGGCTGCGGCAACACACGGAATACGATCATCTGGAGGTTGATACGGTCGATGGATTCCAGGGCCGCGAAAAAGAAGCCGTGGTGATGTGTACTGTGCGTTCGAATAGGAAAGGCGAAGTCGGCTTTCTTTCGGACGCTCGCCGAATGAACGTCGCACTGACGCGGGCCAGGCGAAAACTGGTTGTGGTCGGGGACAGTGCGACGCTTGGTGCCGAGGAATTCTTTACCGAATTGCTGAGCTGGTTTGAGCAATGCGGCGCCTATCGATCTGTCTGGGAAACAACGTCCGAGCAATGAGGCTCGCAAAGCCCTGTGAGGCCAGCATGAAAAATCTGCGACAGCGCGACACCTGCTGCCGAACGATCTTACTCGCGGTCGACTCGCCTGTCACCGACCCGCGCCAAACCAAACTCCCGCAAAGACGCTGGCCGACATGGAAAGAGTTGTGCCCAGCTGAAGGTCGGTGAGGTGAGACAGAAAGTATGCGAAACTATTGTCCGCGACAAACGGGAAGAAGTGCCACTCAGCGTAGAGACAGGTTCCGGTTGCCAGAATTGCACTAAGAATCCCCAGGGGAACGGACCGACCACCCGACTGCGCACCACAAGCCCATCCGACCACTGCTCCTGGCAACACCATTCCATAAAGCCCCAGTCTGAGCAGCAGCCCAAATCCGAGAACCCCCAGCACACACCCCGCGACGGCACCGAATGCGCCTCGCACTAAATTTGGTGCGTTGCCCGTCGATTCCGACATTTTGGTTTTCCTTTGCGTTCACGGTCCGAACCGCTGAGAGCAACTTACTCTTGTCGTTCACGGCACTGGCTCGCAGGAGTAATGAAACTGCAACCAAAACCCGTCGTTCGCGTCCCCAAGTCAGCTTAAAACGCTGTAGAATGCTGCAGTCAATAACACGACCTGACGAATTCAACGATACGTCCCGACGCCGAACTTGTTTGTTTTCTTCCCTGTACTGCCAGCATTCGTTTTGACTGTGGCAGTTGTCGACTTTTGCCTGCCCGAGTCAGAACCTGATGACCAGTATCAAGATCGAACCCGATCCTCTCGGCGAGACGGTCATTCGTTGTGCATGGCTGGTCAATCCCGGAGAAGCACCACGCCAGAACATTCGTATCACGATTGCTGATGGTAAGGTTTTGGAACTCTGTCAAGTCCCCGCTGATGAGCTGCCGCGCGTTGCTGCCGTGGCGGTCATGCCGTCATTCGTTAACGTTCACTCGCATCTTGAGTTTTCCAGATTGACCGCGCCACTGTCTCCGTCAACGCCATTTCCCGACTGGATTCGGTCTGTTATTCAGTACCGGTCCTCTGATCCCGATGCTGAACAGTCGGCGGCGGACGGTATTCGCAGAGGTCTGCAGGAAAGTTGCGCCGCCGGAGTTCGCCTGGTCGGAGAAATCAGTACGACAGAGGGCAGTGTCAGCACATTGCGGCGCGAACTTGAGAACGCGCAGATATCGGGCGTCAGCTTTCGCGAGTTGATCGGGTTGTCTGCGGAACATGTCGATGCACAGCTGAATACAGCCGTCGAGCACCTTGAGGGGACTGTCGCAGGCGACACATTATCTGGTGAACCCTGTATGGTTCGCGGCCTGAGTCCGCACGCTCCTTACAGTGTCCATCCGGAACTGTTCGAAGGACTCGTCGACATCGCCGGACGAACGAAGGCACCTGTGGCGATGCACCTGGCAGAAACGGTCGATGAAATGGAGTTACTGCGGGACCAGTCCGGACGGTTCGTTGACTTTCTGCAGTCCCTGAACCTGTGGGACCGGCAGGTTCTGGTGCCGGGAACGACGCCGCTTCGGTACGTTGAGAAGCTTGCACAGCTGGAACGAGCGTTGGCTGTCCACGGAAACTATTTTGGTCCTGCCGAAATTGAGTTCCTTTCACGTCACCCGCACGTGGCCGTCGTCTACTGTCCCCGAACTCACGCGTACTTCGGGCATACGCCTCATCCCTGGCAGCAATTGCAGTCGGCCGGCGCAACGGTATTGTTGGGGACGGACAGTCGAGCGTCGAATCCGGATCTCAGTGTCTGGAAAGAGCTGCAGTCTGTCGCCGGCCAAAAGAACGCGGCACCGGTGTGGGAACTGCTGCCCATGATCACCACCATCGCAGCAGCCGCGTTGGGATTCGATAAGCAGGACTTTGCGGTGAAGGTCGGCAACGTTTTCCAGGCAGTCAGCGTTCCCTGCAGTTGTGATTCCGAATCACGTCTGAACGCGGCATTGATTCGGTCTGCTGATGCAACCAACATTCGTCTGTAGATGCGGCAACGGTCTGTGTGTGATGCGCAGTCATGTTCGAGCAAACTCAACGTCTGGCGAATCCTTACAGGCATGGTCGACACCGATGCAGCGTTCTTCGAATTCAGAAGACGCTGCGGTCTGCGGCAAGTCGCTGTAATTGCCGCCGCTCCAGCACGATACGACCGGTTTGCTCATGTACCGTTATTCGAAACGGATGCGTCTGCCGGCCAGGGGCCGTCAGCAATCAAGGGAGTTTGTGTCTCTGGACACAAAGCTGCTCCAGGCTGCCGATTGATCTGCTCTGGTGATGGAGCCGGATACCATTTTTTGCAGTCCGGACAATACAGTCCGGGCATTAGAGTTCGTTGCCCGGTGTCAGGATTCGCCACGGGAAATGTTTCGGATATTGGAGCGACAACTGGACCGAACGTTGCGGTATCCACGTACACCATGCGCCCGTCGTGGTCAGTTGACGTATCACCTGCCCCACAGCCAGTGAAGATTTGGGCGATCAGAACAGCAGTTAGTAAACAAGATTGTCGCACTGAATTCTCCCTCATGAATCGAACCATCGAATGACCTACCTGCGATCGTAGAGTTCGTCCTGCCGTGCAGGATCATCCAGATTGCCGTCACTGACGAAACCAAGACGGTGTTCGTCCATCAGGTCGGCCTGCTGAGGAGACACGAAGTTGGATCCGGGCACGTCGATGCGAAAGTGACGCGATCTCGATTCCACATGTCCGTCAAGGAACGCGACGTTGGCCGAATCGCTGTGTCGATAATGGATCGTTGGAAAGTTGCGGCTGGGAGGATCAAGAATCCAGTTTTCTTCGAAACTGAATGCCGGCGGAGCGAACGACGTCATCTTCACCTGAGCGCTGTCAGCAAACACAATCGTCTGAGAGGTCTGAATAACATCCGCCAGGCGGCGAGTCGCCGGGGCAGGGTGAGGTGTCGCTGCATAAGTCGGCGGTGGCCAGTGGACGCCTGACGGTCGCGACAGATAGTAGCCGTTGAACCCAAAGCCCGATGCGGGCCGACCAAACCGAATGTTGTCCATCTGTGGCGGCCCGAAGTCCGGACATTGAAACGCCTGGTAGTTGGTCTCCATATACGGCGCCAACGGAGCCAATGCATAGTTCAGCTGGGAAGTGGGATCCGGTTCGTCGTAGTTCACCGTGCCAAACCAGAACTGAGCTGTTCCCTGAGAACCGCCGAACGACGTGAGATACGACAGGCGTGCGGTGTCTTCGATGACGTATGGCATCATCATTTCGCGGTATGTGTCGGCGTAATTGTGCAACGCAAGTGTTAACTGCTTCAGCCGGTTTTTGCACTGAGTCCGGCGCGCCGCCTCGCGAGCCTGCTGCACCGCAGGAAGCAGCAACGCGATCAGTATGGCAATGATCGCGATCACGACCAGCAGCTCGATCAATGTAAACCCCTTGCGGCTGCGTCTACTAAACATTACATCCTCACTCTCTGCGCACAGGTTTGCACAAAACTGATTCGGATGGGCCCGGCGAGGGATGATTCACTCATGAGTGCGCAACAACACACTGACACCGGTCACGAAGGAACAGAGATGCGCAAAGTGGTGCGTTGAACGAACGTGAGAGAACCCGATTCCCCGAGGGCTCCATCAACAACGACAACCAGGCAGGTCTTCTGGCTTCCGAATCATGCTCCACCCAAAACCTTCCCGCGATGGTTGGCTTAACCGACCTTCGCCGCAGTGGTTGATATTGGGTTTCGTCCTCGGTTACAGCGGCGGGACCGCGACGGATTTGCACCGTCTTCCCTATTCTCCGGATTGATTACAGATCAGCCCGGCACCTGTGACACCTGCGACTGTAACAATGGAAGGCGACTTGTCAATACAGCCATTGTCACTGCGAGTCGAATTCGTGATCACAATTTGAAGCGAACGGCCCGGATTTCAACACACCAGTCCGCTGACGCCCCAATGCGACGTCTGGAAATTCTGATCTGCCGCCCCCAGTCACGCGTTCCACAGACAAAGCGGCAGCCTGGTTGGCCGATGTGATTCAATTCCAGTATGTTATTCTCATGTCTCAAACTAACATCGTCGAATTCAGAAGCGTCGGCAAGACGTACAACGCCGGGCGCCACGACGCCTTCACGGCAGTGACGGATGTTTCATTCGAAGTGCCTGATCTGCATGGTCGGGGCGAGTTCATTTCGGTTCTGGGCCCCAGCGGATGCGGTAAGAGCACAATCCTGCGAATGATTGCGGGGCTTGAACCTCAGCATCCGGCAACGACCGGGGATGTCTTGGTTGAAGGCAAACCCGTCACTGGACCGGGGCCTGACCGCGGCATGGTATTTCAGGATTACACCAGCTTTGACAATCGCACGGTACTGGACAACGTTTCCTTTGGACTCGAATGTCGGGGCGTAAGTCGAAACGAACGCCACGAACTGGCCAGAGAATGGATTGCCAAAGTCGGATTGAACGTCGACACGGATGCCGGCAAGTATCCGCACGAATTGTCCGGCGGTATGCGACAGCGGGTCGCGATCGCCAGAACTCTGATTCTGCGCCCCAGAATCATTCTGATGGATGAACCCTTCGGAGCGCTGGACCCGCACACGCGGATGCAGATGCAGGACCTTCTGGTGGGTCTGTGGCGAGAGGTGGAAGCCACGGTGTTCTTTGTGACCCATTCCATTGAGGAGTCAGTTTATCTGGGTGACCGAGTCTTTATTCTGAGCCGTTCGCCCGGTACTCTGCTGCACCAGATTGAAGTGGAGCCACCCAACCGGCCGGCTCTGGAAATGCAGAGAGAACAGGGTTTTCAGAAGACGGTCTTTGGAATTCGTGATATTCTGGAGGCACTGGAATCGGGACTCGATAAGTAGAAACATGTCGGATTGTCACTGACAAAAACAAATGGCGTCAGGCAAAGCACGACGACCGCGGAACACACCTTCGTTCAATAACCGGAATCACGTGGGCATCTGGAAATACATCAAGGCTGCATTTTCGAACCGCTGGAATCTGCTGGCAGTGGCTGGTGGCGTTGGATTTTCTGTGGTTTCCGGACGTCCGGAAGTGGGCCTTCCTCTGCTTGCCGCAGTGGAGCTTGCGTGGCTTGGCCTCGTGGGAACTCATCCCAAATTCCGCCAGTTCGTAGACATCAGGGAACATCAGCAACTGAAAGCAGACGACGCCAGAACGGCCGAGATCCGCATGAGACGTATGCTCACATCGTTACCACGCGGCGCGCAGCGGCGTTTTGAGGAGCTGATGTCGCAATGTGAAGAGATGCGAAATATTACGCGGCAGTATCAGGCAGCGCACGGTGCGGGAGAAACCGATTCAGCGTTTTCTGAAGTGCGACTGGACGGACTGGACCGACTGCTGTGGCTGTTTCTGAAACTGTTGTATACCGCAAACTCGCTGAATCGTTTTTTCGAAACAACGACGCTTGACACGATTGAACGTGAGCTTCGTCAGGTCAATGGACGGATCGAGCGTGAGCAGGCACGTCCGGAAAACCAGCAGCGGGACCGCATCATGGCGACTCTGAAAGACAATCGTCAGACGTGCGAGCAGCGGCGCAGGAATTTTGAACAGGCACGCGACAGCTACGAACTGGTCAGAGCAGAACAGAAAAGGCTGGAGAACAAAATCCGATCCCTCGCAGAGACAGGCATCAGCAAGGGCGACCCGGGAATGCTGTCGACGGAAGTGGATGCCGTGGCGGGCAGTATTCATGATACGGAAAAAACGCTCAGCGAGCTTCAATTTGTGACGGGGTTCTCGACGTTTGACGACGAAGCCGTGCCCGAAATCGTTACCCGCAAAGTGGTGGCCGGGTAGTCTCCATCAAAAGTCCGCGGCCTGGAATGCGTTTCGCTGATGTTCAGTGACTTTCGCCACCATTAAGTTGCGAAACGGCCTGCCGGCCCCGCTTTTTGTCCGTGTGACACGCACGGGATCAGCGGTCATCTTCTGAATGTGGTGCCACGACCGGTCCGCTTTTGCCAATCAGCAAAACTCCGATGACCTTCCCATCCGATGTTGCGACCACCGGTGCACCGTGTGAGGCCGAATAGTCAGCATCACCGCTGATCATCCAGAGACCGGTTTTTCCTGCAACGGAAAGTTGTTCCCGGTCGATGCTCTGGATTATGGGCATCGGCTTCGACTCGCTGGCGGCAGTCCGTACGGCAATACACTCTTCCGGCTCAAAGGGGGTACGAATCCGTGCGGACTCCACTATTGGAAATCCTGAGACTTCAACCGGAACTCGCAGACTTCCTGTTTTGCTGTCCTGGCAGTCATCAAAACGCACTCTGCTGATCGTCACCGATTCCCCGGTTGCCTTCTGGATCTGGAATTCGGCCAAGATGTTGACTCCCGCATCATCTGTGAGGGGCAGTTCTGCTGTCAGCAGCTTTGTCCCATTTATATCAGCGGTCAGCAGCCCCACCTGGTTATATGATCGTGAACGTGGAATCCCGAATACGGAAGTTCTGCGAATGCCGTGAACCAGCACCGTTTCAGGCAGAGGAAAGCCGATCAGAGGAACATTATCTGCCGCCTCCAGCCACCCATTGATCGGCTGCTGAAGCAACGGAAACATGTGACCGCTGCCGATCGAAGAATCGTCGCCTTCCGTGGGGGTAATCAGAGAAATTCCGCCACGAATCATCGTACCGAGCGATTGGGCGTTGAGTGTTACTCCTGAGAAGCCGACATCCACATCGAATCCGCTGGTGATCCAGAACATTGAAGATCTTCGTACCAGGCGGCGGTAGCGGCGGTTGATTCGCACCGTCACGTCAACGTGACGAGCATCAGCGGACAGATTCACTGTCAGCACCTGCCCTACGTCAACTCCGCGCCAGGTCACTGGAGAACCGACATTCAGGCCGTGCCGATTGTCGCTGCGGAGGATTAACTCCAGACCCGCTTCGGCCAGTTCATCCGGGGGGGGAGCTGGCAATCCTTCAAAATGTTTTCGTGGTGGCGCTGTGGGATCGCCGGGGCTGACCCCGATGTATTTGGAGCCCACGGCAGTTTCCAGACCGCTGATTTCGATAAGACTCAGCTGTGGGCGGACAATCCAGAATCTCGTACCGCCGCGGTTCAGCGAGCCGCCTCCCGGCGTCAGCGTTATCGTAACTTCGACGGAAGAAAATGTTTCGTCAAGAGTCACTTCCGATACAGTCCCGACTTCTATTCCACGGTAGCGAACAGTGTCGTCTGGCTTCAGCCCATGGCCCTCGGGAAACCGAATCGTGATTTCCGGGCCGCGTTCCGGGAGTGACCCCCAAACCAGTCCAATGGCAAGTATCAGGCACAGCAGCGTCAGCCACCACATTCTTGAAAGCCGCAAAAATCTGGCACGGATGGGGCATCCCTGACTTCTGCCAGCGGAAATTCGGGACCGGGAAGTGCGGTCTCAGCGGCAACAGCTTCGCTGCCAGCTGGCACGGGCGTTTCCTTTGACGGATTCATGAGTCTTCCCAGATGGCGTGTGGATCAAACGTAAGCGACGCGATCATGCTCATTGCAACACAGGCAATGAATGCGACCACAGCCGGCCCAAAATGGAATTCCACAAGATTGCCGAGTTTGACCAGCATGACAAGAAACGCCAGCAGCATCACATCCATCATGCTCCATTTGCCGACGTGTTCCATGACGCGCAGGGTCAACGCCTTGTGCCGTCGATGTAAAACTTCCAGCAGACTGAGTTCCAGCAGCAGCACCATCTTGGTCAGTGGAAACACGACCGAAAACAGCAGAACGACACCTCCGACCAGCCAGTTTCCGTGACAAAGTAATTCGACAGTACCACTCAGGATGCTGGCCTGCTGTTCATGGCCGAATTTTTCGATCTGCAAAATGGGGCACAGAATGGCCGGCCAGAAAAGTACGAATGCTGCAAATGCGGCCGCGGCAGTCCGGCTGGCTGACGTTCGCCGACACCCTGGTATCGAAATAACGGCGCCACACCGGGTACACACAGCCTTTTGGTCAGGCCGCAGGTTCGGCAACCGGTGAATCAGTCCACAACAGTGGCAGGCTCGATGTTCCATGACTGTTGACTCACAACCTCATTTCACGACATATTTCGCTGTAACAGCAGGAAACTGTAAACGACGACGCCACCAACAACCAGAGTTCCCAGTTGCAACAGGCTGCGACCCAGCGTCGGGCGGAAGCGGCCTACAACCTCGGCGATCACAGACACGACGCCGATCATGATGAACTTGAAAATCACCATCCCCTGCATACCCCACTGCTGCAGGACCCAGCGTGCCAGTGGGTTGCCTTCAATCAGAACATTATGAGTACGGCCCTCAGCACTGTACCGCAAGATTAAATAGGTCATGAACACGTCTAGCGCGCCGACAAGGATGAACCAGCTCAGTTCAGATTCGTACTGCAGTGACGAACGTCGTTTGCTCAAAATCTGACTCCTCAGTTCTGACACCGGCATCACATCGGGAAGGCGACAGACGGTGTTTTATTCCAGACCCATTCCTTCCAGATTCACGTTCTGCAGCCGGGCTTTTTTTGCAGCGTCTTTGAGTTTCGCGACGACAAAGAATTTGTGATTCGCAACTGCCTGTTCGGTAAGATTCAGTCGGCGGGCGACATCTTTATTGGCCCAGCCCAGCACGAATATCAGCTCAACACACTGTAGTCTTTCCCACGCTTCGCTGCGTTTGAACTCTTTGATCAGTGCCGACAGACATTGTTCCACTACGGCCGACTCAGCATGCGATTTTTCATGGCTGCGCATCATGCTCGAGGCGGCACGACCGCCTCCGCTGGGTTCACGTCCGCCTGCACCGTCTGCGTCCGGTAACAGCAGCGGAACCGTCGGTCGTCGACCGGTGCGTCGCATTGAATCAATCAACTTATGTGCCGCAATTGAAAACAACCACGATTCCAGTGGAGTGTTCTCATCGTAGTTCGGCAGCGCCTTCAGAAACCCCATAAAAGTTTCCTGAACAATATCTTCGGCAGAAGAACGATCGTTGAGCCGGCTGCGTGCGAATGCCAGCAATCGACCTTCATACAGGTCGATGCACTGCTGCCATGCGTCCGGCTCACCGGCGCGGATTCTTTTCACAAGTTGTTTGTCAGATTCGCTGGCTGGCATATAAACGGTCAAGCGGTTCAGAAAACTGGCTGCCAATCGCGACGGATGAAGGATAAACGACCAGACACCGAAAACAAATGCCACGGTGCCGATCAGAAACGAATCGATCCGTCGTGCGGCGGCCTCACATGAAACCGCCGATTACCGATGAACCGAGCTAGCCGCAACAACGTGCATCCAGTTGAATCGGCGCATAAAAAAAGCCGGATCCGAAGATCCGGCTTAATAAAATGTTCCCGGCAATGCCCTACTTTCGCGCCTGTAAGCACTATCATCGGCCCTGTGAGCTTAACGGTCGTGTTCGAAATGGGAACGTGTGTTTCCTCACAAGTATAGTCACCGGGATTCACAGGAGCGCCAGCAAAGCCGCATTCTCCTGCGTGAAAAAGTCTAAGTGCACAACTCTGAAGCGAGCTTCAGAGCTAATTGCGTTTTGTACCACTATATCGTCACCCGATTGCGGACAGACGACAGTCGATGAATTCAAGAATCCAACGATGCCCACTGGCAGTCAATCAAAGTGGTCAAGCATTTCTCCGTTAGTACTGGTCAGCTTAAGCGCTTGCACGCCTTACACAGCCAGCCTATCAACCTGGTAGTCTTCCAGGGGAGTTCAGGACCGAGGTCCAACGAAACCTAATCTCGGGGATGGCTTCGCGCTTAGATGCTTTCAGCGCTTATCACAACCGTACTTAGCTACCCTGCGCTGCCACTGGCGTGACAACAGGAACACCAGAGGTACGTCCCTCCAAATCCTCTCGTACT
>JAQWLN010000023.1 GCA_029247265.1 Fuerstiella sp. | reverse complement strand
GTGCACACTTCCAGCTGGACTGACGCGCTTGAGGGAACGCCACAGAAGCGCCACAGAAGTGCTACAGTTCGATTTTGAGTTCTTCGATCTTGCGATACAGACTGGAAAGTCCCAGCTTCAGGCGTTTGGCCGCCTCTTTCTTGTCGGGACACTGCTTCAGCACACGCGTGATATGCAGCCGCTCATAATGTCGCAGAGCAGAACGAAGATCATCGGTGTCCGGTAGGCTGGTGCCCAGTCCAAGCAAATCGGGCGGCAGATCCGAAGGTTGAATTTCGTCGCCTTCGCACATCATGACCGCTCGTTCGATAGCATTGTCAAGCTGTCGAACATTGCCCTTCCAGTGTGCGGCCATCAGAGTTCGAATAGTTTCACTGGAAGCTCCGGTGACACGTTTGCCCATCGCTTCGGAGTGCCGAGTCATAAAGTACTCAACCAGTTCCGGGATATCGTCGAGTCTTTCCCGGAGCGGCGGAATGCGGATCTTGACGCCGTCAAGACGGTAGAAAAGATCCTCCTGGAAATTCTCGTCGGTGACTTCACGCATTAAATCGCGTGAGGTCGCGGCGATGATTCGAGCCGTCACGTTCACCGTTTCCGAAGCTCCGGCCGGCGTGATTTCCTGATATTCGATGGCGCGGAGCAGCTCTGACTGAGTCCCCAGCGGCAATTGCGCGATCTCGTCCAGAAAAACCGTGCCTGTGCCAGCGGTTCGAAACAAACCCGGCTGACCACCTTCAATGCCGAACAGCTGGGCTTCCAGCAATTCCACAGGACGGGTTCCGCAATTTACGGCCAGAAATTTTTCTTCGTTGTTAGGACCAGCTGTGTGTATTTCGCGAGCAAAAAGCTCCTTGCCGGTTCCCGTTTCACCAACCAGCAGCACGTTCGAATTTGTGGCTGCGACTTTGCGGATCGTGTTCAGGGTGTCCTGCAGCACGCGGCTGCTACCCATAATCTGATCGAATCCAGCGCGGCGATCCAGATCCTTCCGCAGCCGCTGATTTTCCAGATAAAGATCCTGGAACTGAAACAATCGCTTCAGGCGATTGACCAGTTCGTCAAAAATTACCGGTTTGACAAGGTAGTCGAAGGCCCCCGCCGTAAACGCACCCACCGCGTTTTCCACTGTGGCATAGGCCGAGATGATCAACACGAACATACCTGGGTTCAGTCGGTGCAGGCGTCGCATCAATTGCACGCCGTCGCCATCAGGCAACTGCACATCACATATCCCGACGTCGAAGTCCCGCTCTCGAACGAGTTTCAGGGCATCTGCCGCATTTGCTGCAGATTCGACATCGAACCCCTCGCCGGTCAGAAATTCTGACAGTGTCTCGCGGATGATGTCTTCGTCTTCGACGATCAGTATGGATTTACTCAGAAAGGATGGGTCCGGCACTCTTTGACCTCGCAGATCAGACGATTAACTCGCTGTCGAAACGTAAGACACGGTATTAGGGGAGTCTCACAATCAGGAACTCTCTGTTCTCTGACAGGTATGGAGATAATTGCAATCCATGATTGCGAATTCAAACGGGCAGCAAGGGAATCCCTGTAGAAGTGCAAACTCATCCGCCAACCGTTCGATTTAGACGGTTCGGCCGCGGGAAAGTGCCTATCTCCCGGTGTTCCGACGGGGTTCGAGTTAATCCACAAGGCATTGAGCGATCTGTCGAATTCGCTGATTCCACCGTCTGTGAAGCACGAACATCCTCCCTTTTCCCCGTCTGCTGATACGGAATCCCGTTGTTGCGTCGAGGAAGTCCAGAAGAGTTCATGTGGCTGCAGCGGGCATTGGACGCGACAGAGTGAGGGGCCATCGGATGGTCTCGACAACTGTTCCCGAAGCAGAGACACGCTGATCTGCCCGTGAAAAGCGTCTGGCATTTGTACACAGCGCCGTAAAATGCTTCCGCAGTATGGCCAGAATCTGACAAGGTTGGGTGTTGAACGGGTGATTGGAAATGTCCGAGCAGAACGTGATGGCAAGACGTGGGATTTCGAAGCTGATGCTTGTGTCAGGTGGATTTCTCTGGACAGCGGCAATCGCCAGCCTGGTCGCTGTTTCACAGAACAGCAGCAGCTCGGAAGTAAGTGAGGGCCCCAGTACGGCCCCTTCTGTCAACGGAACGGAGTCTGCCCCCATCAAGCCGGGTGTTCAGCAATCGTCCGTCAAAATCGGATTTCCGGCAAGGACTTTGCCCGACTTTAATCTGCAGGAATGTATGGGCAAGAAACTGGGATTGAAGGACCTGAAGGGCAAACGCTGGGTGGCCAGTTTTGTCTTCACTCGATGTACCAGCACTTGCCCCATGATCACCAAAGCTGTGATGGGCCTGCACAACGACAAACGCGTTGTGGAGAAGGCCGACGACGTGACATTTGTCAGTTTTACGGTGGATCCGAAGTTCGACGACATTGAAATCCTGAAGACGTATTCGGAAATCTGGACTCCGGACCGAGAACGCTGGAAATTCTTGACAGGTAGTCAGCAGCAGATTTACGAGCTGATTGTCAAAGGCTTTGGGCTGTACGTAAAAGAAAACCTGGGCGATGCTCGCCGGCCCGGATTTGAAGTCGCCCACTCCAATCGGGTCGTGCTGGTCAATGAAGACGGTATTCCGGTCGGTACGTTTCTTGGTACGCGTGAAGAAGACATGGTGAAGCTACGCCGGATTTTGACCGGGCGCGACGAATTCCCGCAGCCCGGGGCGACATCAGGATTGAGTTTTTCATCGTCCGACGGCAACCCGCTGCAGATTCAGTTCGAAGTACAGCCGGCTAATACAGAAGATTCTGAACTGCAGGAAGACGCACCGGCTGATGAAGATCCGACCGACGCAATCGGTCCACCCTCTGTCGATGAAACCAATACAGACAGTCACTCAACACCCGGGACGTCCGTATCCGCAGCCGTGCACAACGCGAAAATAGATCAGCAGTTGCCGTCGTGGGCGAAGCGACTTCCGCCGGTCAACGCCAGCCTGAATACCCTGGCAGCAATCCTGTTGATCTGCGGACTCATGGCGATCCGGAGCAGGAAGGAACTGGTTCACCGAAATCTTATGGTCTCGGCGTTTCTGACGTCTGCAGTGTTTCTGACCTGCTATCTGACTTACCACTACGCATTGGGCAAATACACCGGGGAACACGGCAAACGATTTCCCGGACAGGGTGTTGCCGGCGTTGTGTATCAGCTGATTCTGTGGCCGCACATCGTGTTGGCGGCGTGCGTGCCAGTCATGGCTATCCGCGTATTTCAACACGCCTTCGCCGATCGCAGAGAGGCCCACCGCAAGCTGGCAAGGGTCACCTTTCCGATCTGGATGTTCGTTTCCGTCACGGGTGTGATCATTTACGGAATGTTGTACCACTGGCCAGTGGTCGCTGCGGTGCCGGCAGTCGGCCGGTAAGATCGAGCATTGCCAGGTCCTGCCAATTGCGGTCAGGTTTGTCCTCGAGCCGGATTCTTCCAGACGAATATGTTCTCTTCGCGAATCCGCAGGTAACTGTCGTATCGGCGCAGGTCGATTAAGTCGGCGGCCACCGCATCTTTGACGCCGCAGGTTTCTTCATGCGTATGGCTGCAATTCGGAAATCGGCAGTAAGCGATAAACGGGCGGAACTCGATGAAGTACCCGTCCACTTCTTCAAGGGTGACGTCCCAGAGTTCAAACTGTCGAATACCGGGCGTGTCTGCCACCCAGCCGCCGTTCTTCAGAGGCAGCAGGCGAGCACGGCGGGTTGTGTGACGGCCCTTCGCATTGCTGCCACTGACATCAGAGGTGTCCAGGTTCAACTTGGAATCGACAACATTCAGCAGCGATGACTTACCGACTCCACTCTGCCCGCTGACAGCTGTCTGTCTGTCCTGCAGATAGCCTCTGAGCTGGTCGATCCCGCGGCCGTCAACGGCACTGGTCAGAATCACTGGATATCCGATCCGACCGTATACCGCAGCGATCTGCTCAAGGTACGCAATATCCAGCAGGTCAGCCTTGTTGATACAGACAATGGCATCGACCAGGTGCCGTTCGGCCATGACCAGATATCGGTCAATCAGATTCGGCTTTAGATCAGGGTCGGCGGCGGAGGCCACGATCAGAATCTGATCAATGTTGGACACGAGAATGTGTTCACGCCCCTGACTGTTACGTGAGATCACACCGTGTCGTGCTTCAACACGTTCAACGACCCCCTGATAGTCGTCCCCGGCCGGCCGAAACAGCACACGGTCACCGGTTACGACGACGCTGCGGCTGTCTCGAGCGAGTGTTCTTAGTACTCCACGAATCGTACATTCGTAGCATCGACCATCGTGCAGAGCCTGTACCTGGCAGTTGAGTCCGATAAAGCTGGTGACCCTTCCCTCCAGACATCCCTCCAGATCAATGGATCGCAGCAGTTGATCACCGTCGGATTCCACACCAACGACGGTTCGCCGTCGACTGATTGATCCTTTCCCGCTGAGACGCTCGCCGCTCTCGGCATCTTCCGCAGCAATTTCGTCACTCAAAAGTTCATGAGTGAGATTCTGATCCCGGGCACGCGTCTGTTTGTTCCGGCGCAGGTCCACGCGGACTTTGTTGCCCCGTCCGCCTTTTCGTTTGCCTCCACCTTTTCTTGCCATGGGTCCGGTCAGCCGTCAGGCCACGTTCTTGTGGGAAATAGGTTTCGTGGGACCGACATTCCTGACGTGCCCCGGATAAATGATGATTCCGCGCCTCAGGTAGGTCCCGGTAAATGAAATTATTCGTGCCTGGGTGTTCGGAAGGGCACTGCTCACTATGCAAGGACTTCCCGGACGACATGTCCGTGGACATCCGTCAGGCGAAAATCCCGTCCCGCCAGATGAAACGTCAATCGTTCATGGTCCAGCCCCAGAAGATGAAGGACAGTCGCCTGCAGATCCTGTACATGAACAGGAGATTCCACCACATGGAAACCAAAATCGTCGGTGGCTCCGAGCGTCATGCCCGGCTTGATGCCGCCACCTGCCAGCCATGACGTAAAGGCCTGAGGATGATGGTCACGTCCGAGCGATCGACCAAGTGCCGGGTTGGATTCGACCATCGGCGTACGCCCGAATTCTCCACCCCAGATAACAAGCGTTTCGTCCAGAAGTCCGTGTTCCTGCAGATCCTCGACCAGTGCTGCGGAAGCCTGATCGGTGGTCTTGCAGTTGTTTCTGACGTTACCTTCCACGTTACTATGAGCATCCCAGCCGCTGTGATAAATGTTAATGAAGCGAACGCCACGTTCGACCATCCGTCGTGCCAGCAGGCAGGCCCGTGCAAACGAAGGCTTGTCCGGCTCACATCCGTACAGGTCGAGCGTCGCTTTTGATTCGCTTTTAAGGTCCAGGAGCTCGGGGGCAGAAACCTGCAGCCGAGCTGCCATTTCAAACGAAGCGATGCGTGTTGCGATCTCAGGGTCATTGACAACGGCAAGACGCTTTCGGTTCAGGTCATTCACCAGATCATAAGTATCGGCCTGAAGTTGGTCCCCGACGCCTGGGGGACTGTTGACGTTCAGAATCGGATCGCCCTGACTGCGAAATCGGACACCGGTATAGACCGTCGGCAGGAATCCGCTGGACCACAGGGCGGCACCGCCGCTTAGACCGCTCCCCGTACTCATCACGACGAAGGCGGGTAGATCTTTTGTTTCTGACCCCAGGCCGTACAACGCCCACGAACCTATTGACGGGCGCCCGGGCTGCGCAAATCCGGAATTAAAAAATATTTGAGCCGGAGCGTGATTAAATTGATCAGTATGCAGTGACTTTATCAGGCAGATACGGTCGGCGATCCGTGCCAGGTGCGGCATCGCTTCTGAGATCTCTGCACCGGATTCCCCATGTCTGTCAAATTTGAAGCGGGGCCCCAGCACAGCTGCGTCCGGCTGGATGAAGGCGTATCGCTGGTCACCGATCACCGACTTTGGCAGTGGCTTGCCCTCCAGCTTTGCCAGCATTGGTTTTCGATCGAACAACTCAAGCTGGCTGGGAGCTCCCGCCATAAACAAATGAATGACGGCTTTGGCTTTGGGTTCAAAATGTGGTTTGCGCAACGCCAGCGGATCCCGCGCCGGTTCAGCCGCGGGTGCCGTCAACTGCGATAGTGCCGTTGCCCCGACACCGACGCCGCACTGTGATAAGAACCATCGGCGGGCAATTGAGTTCTGAAGATCTGCTGTCATGTTGCCTATGGTAACTCATCTGCAGACCGTATAACACGGCATGCCCAGAACAATTCCACTGATCTCGTGCGATGACCTTACGACTGGCAGTAGCGCTGAGGTCGTGGCAGACGGACGCATTTTTGCCGTCTACAACGTGGGCGGAACGTTTTCCGTACTGGACGGCATTTGCCCCCATGCCGGCGGTCCTTTGGGCAAAGGGACACTTGATGGCCAGGTTGTCACGTGTCCATGGCACGGGTGGCAGTTCGATGTCACAAACGGGCAACATTGCCTGAACGACACACTTTGCCAGCCCCGGTACGACGTCGAAATCCGTGACGGTCAGGTCTGTGTTTGTCTGCCGGACTGACAGTGTGCGAAACTGTGGAGTGGCAGATTTGCGGGGCGACCAGCTCTCACCTCCCGTGAGGTGCGATTGCCGTTGCTCCTGGTCTGCTGCCCTGAGAATGGGGCCACCAGCTTTGATTTACCGTCTGCGGTTCCATCCCGCTGCCTTTTTGCTGCTGCGTCGGCACAGACGTGCCGAATCGGTCCTGTTTGCCGTGATGATTTCCGAGTCCTGGCACAGGGAAGCGCAGCCCTGCAATCCGGCACGGAATTGCGTCTGTTTCCGCAGTTCGGTTGAAGATTGCGTCCAAAGTCGCGATGCTTCGACGAAATGCGGTCTGACACCATAGAAAAATGGACAGCCTGCCGATGTAATTTCGACCGCGGGTTTTGACATGTTGTCACGAACCGTAGTTGTCGACTGACGGTTTCGATTTTGTAAAGGACTCTTAGATGTCAATGTATGTTGGTGAATCGCTGGTTGGCGAAGGTAATGAAGTTGCTCACATCGACCTGTTGATTGGTGACAAGAGCGGCCCCGTAGGATCAGCATTTGCAAATGCTCTGGCCGATCAGAAAATGGGACACAGCAATCTACTGGCCGTGATGGAGCCGAATGTCGCCGTCAAGCCATCGACGGTGATGATCACCAAGGTGACGATCAAAGGTGCCAAGCAGGCAGTACAGATGTTCGGCCCGGCGCAGAAAGCTGTTGCTGATGCAGTTTCTGACTGTGTGAAATCCGGAGTCATCCCCAAGGATCAGGCCGACAATCTTTGCGTTGTCTGTGGTGTATTCATCCACTGGCAGGCTGAAGACGACAAGAAGATCTACGAATACAACTATGCTGCCACGAAGGAGTCTATCGAACGAGCCATGAAGAATGAGCCGTCCGTTGACGACATGCTGGCAAAACGAGACACGGCTGCTCATCCGTTTTATCAGGGTTGAGTCTTGTCCGAACATCTCGGAATGCAGAAAGCAAACAGGCCAGGTCCTGAAAGGACCTGGCCTGTTTTATGCGCGTTTGGCAATCTGTTTCAGACGTCCAGCCCCATCATGCGCATCAGTTCGATGGCATTGCTGCGCTGCACCACACCGTCACGCAGCTTATAGTCGAAGGTCATCTGCCCGTCACTGACCTGATCTTCAAAATGCATGTTGACGGCGCTGCCGGCCATCGATTCCACAATGTCGGTCAATGTCAGGTCATGGGTTGTCACGATACCGAGTGCCGATTTGTCGACCAGACTGCGAATGACGGCTTCCGCGCCGCGGCGCCGGTCGTGCGAATTGGTTCCGCTCAGAATTTCGTCCAGCAGATACAGCACACGTTGCGATTCACCAGTCAGGGCGACCACGGCCTTCAGACGCTGTACAACGCTAAAGAAAAAGGATCGTCCTTCCTGCAGAGAATCACTGACTCGCATAGCCGTTCCGATCTGGAACGGAAATGAATGAAAGGCAGTGGCGTTCACGCGGGCTCCGCAGTATGCCAGGACCAGATTACTGCCAACGGATCGCAGAAGCGTACTCTTTCCTGACATGTTGGATCCGCTGATCAGCATCAGCGGAGTTTTTTCAGTCAGCGTTACGTCGTTACACACGCATTCAGCAGTGCTGATCAGTGGGTGTCCAAGACGCTCCGCACGAAACGCCACACTCTGGTCCGTAAGTTGTGGCAGACAGTAATCCTCGTTCTCAAAGCTGAATCCAGCAACGCTGGTGGCGACTTCCAGTGACGTCACGGCGTCCAGCCAGTCCGGCACGCGCGCACCGTAAAGACTTCTCCACCGTTCAACGCGATGAGTCAAAAGTATGAACAGCCCGAACATCCACGCTAATGGCAGGAAAAACTGATTTCGCAGGGCGTTGTTCAGCCATTGAATCTGGCTGCTGAGTTCGTTGATGCGGACCGACGCGATCACTCCGTCGACGCGAAGTTGCTCCTGAAGCCGCTGGAGTGATGGTTCGGAAAAGGGAAAGGTCTCAAACTGCTGAGCCACTTCTGACAACTGGTGCAGCGCCAGGTCGACAGAGTCGACACGGTCCATGACCGCCTTGATCCTTTGTCGATTTGCGTAAATAAAGGGTGCCTGAAGCAGCAGCATCAGAAGTATCGCTGACCCGGTCAGACCACTGCCAAACACCAGAATCAGGACCACGACGCTCACCAGACCCAGCAATCGCGTTCCCCAGATGGTCAGAGCAGAAAACGAGGATGCTGGTTCGCTCAGCCAGCCACTCAACGCTGTTTCCGCGGCCTTCCAGTCCGCGGTGTCGTCAATCAGTGCCAGCTGTTCTCGCAGAGACACTTCATTTCTGAGTGATTCTGATTGCCGTTGTCTGATGGCCACGTCATCGGCAGACGCTACGGTGGTCAGCCAGGCTGCAAGTTTTCGGCGGCCTGGCAGCGTACGACACTCATTCAGTTTCTGGAACAGTGAACCGTTGCCAAAAACATCAAGGTCTCCGGCCCACGGGTGCCCCGCATCGAGGAATTCTGC
Source organism: Fuerstiella sp. (assembly GCA_029247265.1). Lineage (GTDB taxonomy): Bacteria > Planctomycetota > Planctomycetia > Planctomycetales > Planctomycetaceae > Fuerstiella. The sequence continues at coordinate 330 of JAQWLN010000023.1, read as the reverse complement.
ACCATCAACGGGAAACGTTCGCCAGCCGCCTTCGATGCGTAACAGACACCGAGCGTAGAACTGTTCTGCGCCGGATTCACGTTTGAGCTCCCTGACGATTGGCTGGTGAAATCTCAGCACGGCAGCGAATGCAGCTGCCGGCAGCATGATCCACCAGAAGGACACGGTTCGTTCGCCAACACAGATGCAGCACGTCAGTAGAAGCGCAACGAAAAAAGCAATCCGCACTCGAACGATAATACGATCGCGGGCCTTTAGACGCTCCGCATGGGTTCGACATTCGTTCAACCGCTGCTGATACAAAGCGGCAGCTGACGATGTCGAATCGGG
>JAQWLN010000243.1 GCA_029247265.1 Fuerstiella sp. | reverse complement strand
GCCAGTATGGGCAGCCTCCACGACTCGAAATCACCCACTTGGGCTAAGCCAAAAGCCGATGCTCGGATAGAAGACTGGGATCCTCGCCGCATATTTCCAAATCGTTCATTGACAAGCAACTACTTTTCATAGAAGTGGTACTGATTCGCCAGTTGCTCAGCGACGACGTCGTCACGAATCAGCATTCGCTGGAAGTAGAACATCAGTACTGTGCACAGGTAGCGTCGTCCCATTTCCCCGATGCGGAGGTTGGAGGCACCCCACGTTCGGCCGTACCAGTTGATGGGGATCTGCGCGATGTTGTAGTTGCGGATGAGTGCACTTAATGAAAGTTCCAGCGTAATATTGAAGTGGCTGGAACGAAACGTGCCACAGTCCCGGATGACTGTCGTCCGGTACGCCTTAAACGCATTTGTCAGATCGTTGAACCGTGTGCGAAACAGCACCCTGATACAGGTGTTGACGATTCTGTTGACAACGAGTTTCACAACAGGGTATTTCTCGACCTTGCTGCCGCGAATGAATCGAGAGCCAAAAACGCAGTCGTAGCCTTCGTTGATTTTCCGATAATAGGCGACCACGTCCTGCGGGTCGTCCGACAGGTCCGCCAGGCAGATGACGACAACATCTCCGGTCACCGCCTCAAGACCGGATCGGATTGCACGACCGAATCCGCCCAGCGTTGTGCGATTCACAATGCGAATGCCGGCGTCCAGTTCCATGTGTTCACGGATGACCGATTCTGTTCCATCCGAACTGTTGTCGTTGACAACGATAATCTCGAACGGAATTTGATGCTCATCCCGGACGACTTTGCGCAGTTCCGTCAGACACAGACCGATGTTCTGCTCTTCGTTATACGCCGGGATGACAACTGAGAGCTTCATGGAATTCGTTCGGTACAATGCCCACGAACTCGCCCCCAAAGATCCGGCGATACTGCCGAACGGGCGATCCTGAGTAAACGGAGGGCGTCACTATCGTGGCCCCAACGTCGCTCCTGGAACCTAGCTTACGCACCCTGTAATGGCAAACTTTGAGGCAGCAGGGAGGGCAGCAGTAAGCCTTATTTGTTCACTACATTCGTCAGTTCCCACACGACCCGGGCAAACAAACGCGCACGGCCGATGGTGTTGTGTGATCGCTGCCTGCAGGCGGAATCAGCGTGGTGAACCGGGTGAACTGTGGTCATTTCCGGAAATGAATGTCAGGAAGCGACGCGGCACAGCGCTCCGGCCGAAAGGGGCGGCCATACTCATGGCAAGCCCGTGAACGAAAAGAAGCCCGGCATATTTAACATGCCGGGCTTCCTCTGTCTTGAATTGGATAACTCGTATTACTTCTCTACAGCGTCCCACCACCAGCGATTCTGCTGCTGGCCAATTGGTGTTGCGGCATCGGAACGACTGGCTAGTTCCCCGGCAGACTGCAGCCGATCCTTATCACTGATCAGGTCTGCAACATCCACTCGCACGCCTCCGGCGACCTGCACCACCACACTTCGGCCATCGAAGACACGGAATTCGGCAGCTGTCATTAACTCCTGAGGCACTTCAACCGACCGAGTTCGGTAATCGCCATTGGCCGCGAACACGTCCGGAGTCCAGCCGGCTCGCAGTCCGAGTCCGCGTTCATGAATCAGAGCTGAGACCATTGCGAGGTCAAGAATGTTTTCGAGGTCGGCAAACACGGGATCCTGAGCTGCCAGATCCGGCAGGTGTTTCGTAAACAGCTCCGCGAACTTCGTGTTCGCACGGCTGGCTTTGCCAGTCCCGGTGCGGTCTCCGTTGTCATGAACAAATTGATTCTCGGACAAACACTCGACTGAATTTCCGGAAAATTCAAAAGCCTTGCCATCGGGTGACATCCTGATGGCATCGTATCCGACAGACATCCACCATCGCAGGGCGTCCATTGACGACGATCCACGTTGTTCTGATCGGGTTAACAGATCGAAGTAGCTTTTCATCCCCTTCGGTCCCTGTCGTTTGCCAATGCCGATCTCCTTCATGCGATAGTCGGCTTCGACGATGACTGACGCCACACGTGAATTCTGTGGGACGCCGCGAACAAACACGTTTTGCAGTCCCAGTGTCTGTTCAACTTCCTGTGTAAATTCCGCAGCCGTCTGTGCGTTCAGTTTTTGTTGATTGTTCTTCACAAAGTCCTGAACCGCACCGACCTGGCCTTTCTTCGGGACGATCGTGCATAGGAAGTAGCCCGGCCCGGTCTGGCCGAACGTTCGAGTCAATGTGACAAGGTCGTCCAGATTCAATGTTGGACGATGGGTGGTCGAACTGATGGCTCGTCCTTCGGCGTCAACCGTCCAGTCTCCCGCCGGACCGGCGATGACCACGTCTCCGGTTTCCGGAAAAACAAACAGGTAGTCAATACGGCTGATGCCCGCCATGTTGCGAAGCTCATCCGTAACTGGCAGTCCCTGTTCTTCCAGTTTCCGGACATGTTGTTCCAATCGCGGAATCGAAACCATGCGGAGTTTCGCAGCTTTACGAATGTTCTTGTTTTGGTTGGCATTCCTTGCGAATTCGGCCGCCTGCAACAACCGTGAATCACTCGACATCAACGCATTCATGGCTGCAAATGCAGGTCCGCCAACAAACACACCAAGCGTCTCAGCGGTCATGGCACCGCCTTCGCCGTCCACGGTTATCCATCGCGCCGGAGGAGTAGTTTGCTCCTGAATAAGTGTCATTATCTGCGTGAAGTCGGCAAACGGGCTGCCCCCGGCGGCGTTCGCGGCTGCAGACTTAGTGAGCTTGCGGGCGCGTGTTGCCGTCTGTCGGTCTCCCGTCATTTCTGACGCTTCCATGATGTTTCTGACCGCGACGTCAAATTCACCTCTTTCGGCTGCAATACGGGCTTCCATCTTCAGCTGCGCTGCTTTTTGATGAACGCCGGGCTCTGCAGATTTGTCCGAAGCGGACGCGGTTGCAAAACACAAACAAGTCACTGCGGTAAACAGCTGAACAGACTTTCGCAGCATGGGAGACGCCTTTGCTGGATGAAAAACCAATTTTGGACCACGAGAGGTGTACAGAACGGAACAGCGCGTACAGAAACCTGTACGGCGTTAGACCGACCTGTTGTCTAGCATCGTCGTGGGGGTGGATGGCGTCAAGAATATTCCGGCAATTCCCTGACATACAAGTCGTTTGGAATGCTGCGAATCTTTCGGCCCTGCTGGTCAGCCGGATGATTCCGGTTACGCTGGGCACAGAAATCGTCGCGCTGTCTCAGCAAGACCCGTACAGGGTCAATGTCGACTTTCAGGCGGCCAATGACGCCAGCAATACGTGAATGACAGTCTTTGCCGGCTGCCGTCTCAAATGTACTGCTGCTGTCTGACCTGATTCCGGGAGGATGAGCGGCATAGCGATGGATGTCGGTCTATTGAGTCAGAGGCCGGCTTTACCGATCACTAAATTCATTCAGATGAGGCTCACGAATGCCCGAATTGCCGGAAGTCGAGACAATGGTTCGAGGTCTGAGGCCCGAAATCGAAGGGCGGAAGATTATTGACTTGGAGTATTGCGCGTGTACACGTCGGCCCATTCAGGTGTCTCCTTCACCTCGGATGTTCCGCAAGCGAGTTGCCGATCAGAAGATCAGCAGCGTTTGGCGGCTGGCAAAACGCGTCGTCGTCGAATTGACCGATGAACAATTCATCGTTGTCGAACCACGGATGACAGGATTGATGCTGGTTTCCGAGCCTCCGACAACCGAGCACCGACGGATGTGCTGGCATCTGGCGCCAAAGCGGGGAAAATGCCGTTCGTTCGAATTCTGGGATCGTCGCGGTCTGGGCACCGTCCGATTGCTGGAGTGTGGTCAGATGGACGAACTTCGAAACACACTGGGCCCGGACGCGCTGCGAATGTCGGCTGATGACTGGAAGCAGCAACTCAGTCGAACCAGCCGCCCCGTCAAGGTGGCGATGCTGGACCAGAAGCTTGTCGCCGGCATTGGCAACCTGTATGCCAGTGAGATCCTGCATGAAGCGAGTGTCTCACCAAAGCGATCGTCTCAACGTCTGACGAAAAAGCAGCTGTCGGCAATTCAGGCTGCGACTCAACGAATCCTGCAGGAAGCGATTCAGTATGAAGGTTCAACGCTTGGCGACGGCACCTACCGGAACGCACTGAACGAAGACGGTGGGTACCAGAACAAACACCAGGTCTACCAAAAGGAGGGCGAGGCCTGTCAAAGATGCCGCGTCGGCGTAATCAAGAGAATTGTTCAGACGCAGCGATCGACGTTCTATTGTTCAAAGTGTCAGCGTTGATCGGGCGCCAGCAGGTCTTCACCTGATTCTGAACGGTTCGCCGTATTGACGAGAACCTGACTACCAAAGGTTCTCAATCTCACCGCTGCCGGCATGTACCAGACGCCCCGGTTCCGTTCCGTCTGGCGCGCCGCGCAGAATTCTCAGCCACACACGATGCTCGTTGATCCGCCCCTGAAACGAGATGTGCTGGGCAAGCTCGTCGTCGGCTGCGACCGCGTCAGACTGCCAGTGAATCGTAGGTTTGTCACTGAACACGTCGATCACGGAGCCGATGTCCAACTGAACAGGAGGGTTCACTTTCGTGCCGTCCATGGGGCCTCCGACGACTTCAGTGGATGAGACAAAAGTGGAGATTTCCCATTCTGCAGTGTCTGGGTTCTGGTAAAAATGACAACCAATGGGTGCATGGCAGTCGTAATCAACAATGGCACAGGTGACCTGATCAATCAAAAGCTGAAGCCATGCTGGCGGACAATACTGTGACCCCGTCTGCGGTCTCATGAGCCGGTTCCTGACTGCTATCTTTTAAAAATGAATCGGAGAGGTCTGGACTTCTATCGTTAATGAACTTGTTTCCATGGCCAGAGCCGCTTTCTGCAATAGCCCCACGCAATTGTCGCGCCGGATTCAAAAAACCAGAAAATTTGAAATCAAAGTCGGTTTATGACGGAGTGTTGCATAAAGGAGACGTTTGTGTTGTTAATCCGCAACGTTACAAATTGTTCAATCCTGCGAACAACTGACTGAGACAGCTGTCGACGGGCGGTATCGCCGCGTTGCTGCTGTCTTTTGCTTCAATCTTGTGATGATTGAGTGAGTTTCATGACGCACAACAGACGGATTCAATGGGAGCCAGAACGGCATTGTTTGGTCGTGACGACACTGCTGATTTGCAGCATGAGGTGCGCTGCAACGTCCGCGGAAGTGCCGATTCGTCAGCGCGCAGTGGATGTTTTCGTTCTGCAGAACGGAACTCGTATTCTGGGCGCATCACTGCCATCAGCAGGCAATGGGGTGAATTCGATTCTGGTGCGGGGCGAGTGGCTGAAGCGGAATGTTCCGGAAATGTTTGTTCCTCTGAACACGACGAAGCATAGGGGCGACGTGGCGCAAGACCCTGTCGCACTTCTACTGGCGGCTCACATCAGTTCGCTTGAAGCCGCAGGCGATCCGGACCTTGAACGTATTGGCTTCCTGAGAGAGCGACTGCGGAATCTGCAGCATCGTAATGTCAGCGACACAACGCCTGACGTCATCATCATTGATGTCTCAGACAGCCTGATTCGCCGAAAACTGCTGCAGAAATTGAAGATTCGCGAACTCGCCGGAGTTGGAATTCTGAATGCGGTTGCCGATGTGGAATCCCTGAAGCAGGCCGACGTTGTTGCTGCCTTACGCCAGATCCCTGCCACAGATCTTGTTCGCTCACTGCCAGCAGAAGACGTTGGGGACGCCGACACCACGTTCCGACGCATACTGCTGCAGACGGATCGTATCTTCGGCCAGACATGTCGGCTCATCTATCACTCGGGGCGCTACATTTCAGAACAGGATGCCAGCGCAAAGCCGGAAACGCTGGCGCTGGAACTTCTGTCCGGGCACGTGCAGTCACAGCTCAGCACACTTTTGAGCCAGAACTCTGGTACATCAGCGGGCAAGCTTAAGGCCGGGCGGAAAGTTCCGACTCCCGGGCAGTCACTGCCGTTGCCTGCAGTTGCTCCAGCAACTGCTCAGCAGGCCGATGTCGTTGAAGTCAGCGAAATGAAAATGAACCCGACCTCGGGCAGTGCCAGCGTCACGATCGACCTGTATTACAGGAATGGAAACGAAACGCTCTGGAAGTTCGTCGGCCGTGTGACGGGGGCAGCGACGCACCAGGATATTTCTGACGATCAGCAGCAGAACATTGCGAACGACCCGCGCGTCAAACAGATTACCCAATTGTTTGGCGGATTGGGAGCCGGAGCAAACGATCTGACGAAGGCGATATCCGTTGGTGCTGCTGTTGAAGTCGCTCAGCAAAGGGCTAAAGAGAAACTGCAGTCCTTTGTTGATTCCGGCGGGGCTGGTGCTGCAAAACGGATTTCTGTACGGCGAGGTCAGTTGACAGAGCTGCCATAGGAAACGCTGCCGACGTCGGCTCTTCGGACCCAGCCAGAGGACATCGTTCAGGTCTGTGCTGCCCCGGAAGGACGCATTTCGAAAAAGGCGACCTTCTTTGCATCCAGCGAATTGGTGATCACCGCAGACTCCACTACGATCACTGTAATGCCAGCCATTGTCGTCGAGAATCTGGGCCGCACCTACCAAGTATACCGCAAACGCGAAGGACTGCTGGCTTCCCTGCGCGGCTTGTTTCACCGCGAATATCGTGAAGTGCAGGCTGTGAAAGACGTCAGCTTCACGATTGAAGAAGGCGAAATGCTGGCCTTTCTTGGCCCAAATGGCGCAGGCAAGACGACGACGCTGAAACTGCTGTCCGGATTGATCGTACCGACATCCGGTACCGCGACGGTTCTGGGTCATGTGCCGTGGAAACGAGAAGATGCCTATCGTCGCCGGTTTTCGCTGGTCACCGGGCAGAAGGAACAACTGTGGTGGGATCTGCCGGCTCAGGAATCGTTTCGGTTGCACAAAGAAATCTACCGTATCAGCACAGAAGACTATCATTCGCGACTTACGGAATTGACCGAGCTGCTTGACGTCACGGAATTGATGGGCCAGCCGGTTCGCGAACTTTCACTGGGCGAACGAATGCGAATGGAACTGATCGCTGCCCTGCTCCACCGCCCCGATGTGTTGTTTCTGGACGAACCGACAATCGGACTGGACGTGATCAGTCAGAGGAAAGTTCAGCAGTTTCTTCGGAAGTATCAGAAAGAACAGGGGATTACGGTCATCCTGACCAGTCATTACATGAAAGACGTCGAAGCGTTGTGCGATCGAGCGATCGTGATTAACAAAGGGGCCGTGATTCACGACGGAGCTCTGGCGGAAATTGTCGATCGTTTCAGCCAGCACAAAATCGTTGAGCTTCACTTCGCCAGCGACAGTACGCCACACGGAATCGACCGTTATGGTGTCGTTCTGGAAGACCGACCTCCGATGCTGCGGCTGCAGGTCGAAAAACAAAAGGTGTCAGCCGTGCTGTCGCAGGTTCTGGCGGAATACAGTATCGAAGACATCAGCGTTTCTGAACGTCCGCTGGAAGACGTGATTGCGGAACTGTTCAGTGCAGAAGGAGGTTAGGTCTAAATGACGACTTCCACTTCGTATTCCTTCAAAGAGAACGTCGTCGCATCGGCGCGCGTGAAATGGCTGATTCTGAAGACGGCGATGGAGGAGCGGCTGGTCTATCGCGGTGATTTTGCGTTCGCCACGCTGGTCCGTTTTCTTCCGATTGTGACTCAGATCTTTCTGTGGAATGCCATCTTCGCCGACGACACGGATCTGGTGCTGAACGGGTACAGCTATGCCAACATGGTGGCGTACTACCTGCTGGTCATGATTGCTCGAGCATTTTCAAGCATGCCGGGGCTGGCAAACGGAATTGCTCTGTCTGTGCGGGATGGCTCGGTACGCAAATATCTGATCCAGCCCGTGGACATGCTCGACTATCTGTTTTGGCATCGTATCGCTCACAAGCTTGTGTACTACGCTGTAGCGATCGGACCGTTCTGTCTGGTGTTCTGGCTGTGTCGAGACTACCTGCCTGGCTGGCCGGAACCGAAAGTTACCATCGCCTGTATTTGCTCGCTGTTTATGGCTTTTCTGATCGGGTTTCTGATTGAGTCGCTGATCGGACTCATTTCGTTCTGGTTTCTGGAAGTCAGTTCACTGATCTTCGTTTACATGATGATGAACTACTTTTTGTCCGGCCATATGATCCCGCTGGAATGGATTTCCGAATGGATTCCGTGGGTCAATTATCTTCCATTCAAGTACCTCGCCTACTTTCCCGCGGCGATTCTGCTGGGCCGGATTCCTCCCGATACTCTGGTTGTCGAGTTGACGATTCAGGCTAGCTGGATCGTGGTCTTGCTGGCGGCTAACCGGATGGCGTTCCACTACGGCGTCCGCAGGTACGGAGCGTTTGGTGGCTGATTCGCAAGTAGAAAATACGCCATCTGTGGACAGCGCCAGTGCTCCGTCTCACGATCCGCAGGGCCTCGATAGTGTTGGTGTGGCAGCGCCCACCGAGGGGGCCGCAGCAGGTGATTCAAGTGCCGGCACACTGGAACGAATAAGTGACCCGGTCTTTATCTTCTCGTATCTGGCCAATCTGACGGTCGTAACGGCGAATGCGGCGACGTTTGTCTTTGCTGACTGGGTTGCGTGGCTGGCCGCTCACGGGTCTGACGCAACGCCATACCACGAAGAATTGCCAGGGCGAGTTATTCAGTACGGCATCCTCGCCGCGATTTCGGTGCGTATCTTTCTCGGCCAGTCAATTGACCGATTTGGCGTGCGGCGAGTCTGGTTGTTCATGAGTGCTTTGAATTTCTTGGGGCTGTTTGTCTTTGCAACGCTGACGCAGCTTTCACCGATGCTCTATGCCGGACGAATTTTGTTCGCCGTCGGGTTAGCAGGAATGTTCACGTGTGGGACTTTCCACATTCAGTCCTGTGTGAGCGAACGTCGGCGCACTGAGTTTATTGCGTTATTTGGCAGCAGCGGATTTATCGGCATGATTCTTGGGCCACAGCTTTCTGACCTGCTGCGGTCGCTGTGCAATGACAACGCAGACGTTTTCTTTCCCCGCGTTTTTCAGGCGACTGTCGTACTGATTGCTGCTTATATTGTATTTCTGATCATGGCGACTCGTGGACTGTCCCGTCCCGAAAAGCATCCGGCCCGACCGTCGCTGATCCGGCTGACCCGTGATTATTGGCCAGGTTGGGTCGTACTGGTGGCGGTCGCAATGGGCATTGTCTTCACCGTTCCGTCGCTGTACCTGGTTCGATTCACAAATCACGCCGACTTTGGCGGGATCGCGACCTACTGGACGACATACGCGATCATGGCATTTGCATTTCGGCTGCGGACGGCTGCACTTAGCCAGCGAGTTGGCCGATATCGACTCATTTTCTGCGGCCTGCTGTTCCAGGGATTTGGCCTGTGGGCATTGATTCCAGTGTCTGAATCGTGGCACCTGTTGTTTTCTGCATCGTTGTGCGGTTTCGGGCATGCATTGCTGTTTCCTTCTATCGTCTCGCTCGGTTCCGGTACCTTTCCCGCCAGGTATCGTGGCAGCGGCACGAATCTGACACTGGGGTGTCTGGACCTGGGAGTCGGGGTCTCGGCACCGTTACTGGGCAAGATTATCGATCTGCCGGCATTTGACGGCATCGGGTTTCGGCAGATGTTTTTTGTCGCAGGCTCCATGCCACTGATTGTCGCCGTAATCTGGTTCCTGGCGAAGCGTCATCAGACTGACAGTGAGACGCAGGTTGCTCAAACCTCCGAGGCTTCCACGTAGAACATGTTTCTGGATGTGCCGACCTGTTTCGTTTTCACACCGCGGGGGCGGTTCGTTGAAGTTCCAGGGACGCCTCCTATAATCACCGGCCGTTCGATCTGCCTGTTTGTTGATCCCACGCTTGAAGGAGCGGGGCTTTGGACGCACTTTGCCGAATTTGTTGTATTCCCGCCGAACTCCTGGCGAAGGTTCCCGGACTGGGGCCTCTCATCCGGATGTGCTGTACGTCCGTCGGCCAGAAAGTGCTGATGGCACTGACCGGTCTGGCGCTGTGTGGGTTTCTGGTCACCCATCTCAGCGGCAATTTACTGTTGTTCGCAGGAGAAGAAGCGTTCAACACGTATGCCGAAAAACTGCACAGCATGGGGGCACTGTTGAAGGCGGCGGAAGTCGGTCTGCTGGCCACATTCCTTGCTCATCTGGGACTTGCCGTTTCAACCACGGCGATGAGTCGTCGAGCCAGGTCCAAACAGTACGCTCAAAAGGAATCCAAACAGGGGGCCTTCGCACTTCCCAGCGGTGGAGCTTCCAATTGGATGTTGCTGACGGGACTGGGCATCGGAGCTTTTTTGGTTCTGCACCTAGTGGACCTGAAGTTCAAGCTGCGACCTGATCTGGACTATGCAACTCAGGACGGCGCATATGCGACGGTCAATATGGTGCTGCCCAGTCCAGTCAGTTTTGTGGCATATAGTGTCGCGCTGATCCTGCTGGGCATTCATTTGTCACATGGCGTCCGCAGTGCTTTACAGTCGCTGGGAGTTTCTCACTCGAAATGGAACAAGCTGATCGAAATCGGCAGCATGCTCTTTGCCTGGGCAATCGCTCTGGGATTCATCTGTGTGCTTGGTTGGGTCGTCCTGAACAGCTGAGATTCTGCAACAGCTTTGATAACTCCGTACAGGTCCGACGGACTGATCCGGAACAATAAGAAATCACCTGAGGTTCTCTGATGGTTCGCGTTGCAAGTGAAACTTTGAATTCGCGAGTGCCCGAAGGTCATGTGGACCAGATCTGGGACAAGCACCGTTTCAACATGAAGCTGGTCAATCCGGCCAACAAACGCAAGTTCAGTGTGATCGTCGTCGGCACCGGTCTGGCTGGCGGCTCAGCTGCGGCTTCACTGGCCGAATTGGGGTATGAAGTCAAATCGTTCTGTTTTCAGGACAGTCCGCGTCGAGCTCACAGCATTGCTGCTCAGGGAGGAATCAACGCGGCGAAGAATTACCCGAACGATGGTGACAGTATCTGGCGGCTGTTCTACGACACGGTCAAGGGCGGCGACTACCGAGCCCGCGAAGCCAACGTCTACCGACTGGCTCAGGTCAGTAACAACATCATTGACCAGTGTGTTGCTCAGGGGGTTCCCTTTGCACGCGAATACGGTGGGACACTTGCCAATCGATCTTTCGGCGGTGCTCAGGTTTCGCGAACGTTTTACTCACGTGGACAGACGGGACAGCAACTGCTGCTGGGTGCCTACCAGGCAATGATGCGACAGGTGCAGCTTGGTAAGGTGCAACTTTATGCTCGCCGTGAAATGCTGGAGCTGATCGTTGTCGACGGCGTCGCTCGCGGTATCATCGTTCGCAATCTGGTCACCGGACAGCTGGAGACACACACGGCTGACGCGGTTGTTATGAGTACGGGCGGTTACGGCAACGTTTACTATCTTTCGACAAACGCCAAGGGTTGCAATGTCACGGCGGCGTGGCGGTGTCACAAACGTGGTGCCTACTTTGCCAATCCCTGCTACACGCAGATTCATCCCACGTGTATTCCGGTCAGCGGTGACTATCAGTCCAAGCTGACACTGATGAGCGAAAGTCTGCGCAACGACGGTCGTGTGTGGGTTCCGAAAAATGCCGGCGACTCGCGGGCGCCGGCCGAGATCCCGGACGAGGACCGTGACTACTATCTGGAACGGCGCTATCCATCGTTCGGCAACCTTGTGCCTCGCGACGTCGCTTCGCGAGCGGCCAAGGAACGTTGCGATGCCGGCTTTGGTGTCGGTGATACGAACCTGGCTGTGTATCTGGATTTTCGTGATGCCATCATGCGAGTCGGCGAAGATGCGATTCGCAAGAAGTACGGCAACCTGTTCCACATGTATCACAAGACCACAGCGGAAGACCCGTACAAGGTGCCGATGAGAATCTTCCCGGCCGTTCACTACACGATGGGCGGACTGTGGGTCGACTACCATTTAATGAGTAACCTGCCTGGTCTGTTCGTTCTGGGCGAAGCCAACTTCTCTGATCACGGCGCTAACCGACTGGGTGCCAGTGCTTTAATGCAGGGACTGTCAGACGGTTACTTCGTGCTTCCGTACACGATTGGCGACCATCTGGCGACGTCTGAGTTGCCGACAGTTCCGGAAGATCATCCGGCCTGTGTCGAGGCGCTGGAGTCCGCGAAAGGTCGCATTGATCAGCTACTGTCCGTTCAGGGGACACGGACGGTCGACAGCTTCCATCGGGATCTCGGCCAGATCATGTGGGACAACTGCGGCATGGCCAGAAACAAGGCCGGACTGGAATCAGCTGTGGGACAGATTCAGGAACTTCGCGAACAGTTTTGGCAGAATGTTCGCGTTCTTGGAAACGGCCAATCTTTCAATCAGAGCCTTGAAAAGGCGGGGCGAGTGGCAGACTTTCTGGAATTTGGTGAACTGCTGGCCACGGATGCTTTGCATCGCGAGGAGTCATGCGGTGGTCACTTCCGTGAAGAACATCAGACCGATGAGGGCGAAGCCAAACGCAACGACGAAAAATTTAACTATGTTGCCGCGTGGGAATACAACGGCGTCGGCGAAGACTCAACTCTGCATAAAGAGCCATTGAGTTTCGATAACGTCCCTCCCGCGACGAGGAGCTACAAATAATGAGCAGCGATCTAATCAATCTGACACTGCGTGTGTGGCGACAGAACGATCCGGATTCTCAGGGGCAGTTCGAAAGCTACCAGCTGAACGGTGTCAGCACCCACATGTCGTTTCTGGAAATGCTGGACGTTCTCAATGAACAACTTATCGAATCCGGTCAGGAATCCGTGGCCTTCGATCACGACTGCCGTGAGGGGATTTGTGGAACGTGCAGCCTGATGATCAACGGTCAGGCTCACGGTCCGGACAAGGCGACAACGACATGTCAGTTGCACATGCGTCGCTTTAACGATGGCGACACGGTGACAATTGAACCCTGGCGAGCAACCGGGTTTCCTGTTGTAAAGGACCTCGTTGTTGATCGTGGGGCGTTTGACCGAATCATTTCCGCCGGCGGCTACGTGTCTGTCAACACCGGAAACGCTCCGGACGGGAATGCAATTCCGATCGCCGGCACCACACAGGAAGTGGCCATGGACGCGGCTGCCTGTATCGGTTGCGGTGCCTGCGTGGCTGCGTGCAAGAATGCTTCGGCCATGCTGTTCGTGTCGGCAAAGGTTTCTCAGCTGGCCATCCTGCCTCAGGGGCAGCAGGAACGGTCTGAGCGAGTGGTCAGCATGGTCTCTCAGATGGATGATGAGGGATTCGGTTCCTGCACCAACACGTCAGAGTGCGAAGCGGCCTGTCCCGCTGAGATCTCAGTCAGCAACATTGCCCGTCTGAATCGCGAGTATCTCCGCGCATCTTTGTGCGGTCGTGACTGACGAAAGGCCGAAGCTGTGTGGGGCGCACGTCAGGCAGCTGGACGCTGCTCGTGTCCGTCCACAGCTGCGTTGTCGTTCCGGGATGGTTCCGGGCACGAAGTGTCTCGGTTGATCAGAGGCAAGAGCCGCATCACGCGATCAATCATTGGGTCAACCCACTCAGACACGCGATCGGAGACCATTCGCAGCAAAGGTGTTCCTGTGGCGATGGCCAGAGTCATCAATGTCACAAAGCCTCCTCCGACAAGGTCGTCGCTTAACGCGTGAGCTCCACCGACCAGGCGTGGCAGCATCAGGAAGGTCGCCAGCAGAACAACCATCGGAGTCCAGCGGTTGCGGATCGTTAACAACGTGAATCCGGCCCACAGCATGGACACAGCCGCGTGGTCGCCGGGAAAGCTTGCGTGTGAGGAGTCCTTCGGGTTGAGACCGGGATAGAGTTCACTTAATCGCACACACGGTTCATAGACGAGTGATGGCCCGGATCGGCTCCAGCCGTAGAAATGAACGGCTTCATGAAATCCCTCGCGGACCGCCAGCAGGAACAGCAGCAGGACAATAAACCTGACTGTGCCTGCCTGGACTTCTGCTTTCGGAAAGGTGACTCCTGCTGTCCACAGAAACGATACCATCATCAGCATGGCGATAACGTCGAACAGACGCATGTTCGTGAACGCCCACATGGCGGTCCAGCCGGGCACGTTCTGCAGCGAAGTCAGTGATCCGTTGAGCAACAGAAATGTCGCCTTGTCGAGGGCATCCCAGACGATCCGCCCTGCCGGATGCAGCCAACTGCCAAGCAGGAGCGCTGCCAACAGAGAGAGCGAAAGGACCAGCCATGGTCGAAACAGTCGTGTGTGCTGATTTATCATGCGAGTTGAGTACTCCATCCTCAGCTTTTTGGCAATATCAACGTGCAGAATTCGGCACAGCCTGTCAAACGTGGGCAGCGTGCCGATTACGTTTGTTGATGAGACCGGTGGTCATCAGGAACAGCGAAGTATCCCTGGTAAACGGAGCTCATTCAGCGGCTGTCAGTCTCTGCTGGTTGTGTGAATTCCTGAATCAGCTGGCATCCTTTTGCGAAGATTTGTTTTTTTTCTTTTTCTGCAGCTTTCCGCTAAGCAAATCCTCGACGATCTTTGCCAGGACGGCCGGATCACGTACTTCCATGACGTGTTGAATTCGGGAATCCGGCAGCCCCATACGGCTCATGATCTGTTCTGCCGTGTCCCACATCTTTTCCTGTTTCTTGCCGGTGGCAAGATACAGATTGGTCACCAATTCACTCAGACGCTGGTCGTCGATGGCGTCCCGGTTATCGTAGTAACGCTTGATGACTTTTTGCTGGTGCGGTGAGTAATTACGGTTTGACATGTCGATTGTTTGCTTCTGGAAGCGAAATATGGCCGAATCCTGGATTCGACCTGGTGATACCACGCGATGGCGTTGCGTTTGTTAACGATAAGACACACGTGTAGCGGCCGGAGGGTTGATAATAACAGCAAACGAACTGTGCGCTAACCAAAGACCGACTGTCCGGTCTGGTTCACGCTGCCCTGCGGACCACCTGTGATGGCGTGGCGTCGTCAATTTTCGCGCTGAGCGACCGTTTCTTCGCCTCTGTCTCTCTTAACAATTCCAGCTGCTCGTCAGCGATTCCGTCCCAGCGAGAGGCCGTTGGAAACGGCATTGTCGTAGAAACAGCGGCGTTGTCATTCTTCCAGAACCAGCCACGAATGCGGCGAGTCACCGCAGTTCCGATGTCCAGCAATTCCACAGGAATGTCGGCAAGTTTGATCGCAGCAATTTCGAGTCGCGAATCACGCCCGCCATAAATGGGAAACAGCAGTGACAGTCGGGCGGCTGCATCGCGGATCAGGAAAGTGGAAAGCCGTGGATGTGACGAGTACATCTGTATCGGAAAGGCAAGATTTCCGAGCACCGGTAACGTCCCGACGAACAGGGCTTCGCCGTACGCGGTCCCCTTTCCTGATTTGCCAAGCATGCGAATCAGGGTGATCAGGGTTCGCAGGACTGGTGACACAATGACCGGCAGCAGATACAGAAGACTTCCGGTTGCGGCAAAGGCCGCAAATCCGCCAACCTTAAGTGGTATCAACAATGGCGCCGCGAGCTTGATGCTTAGATGCATGCCAAAACAACGTGCATATTCATCCAGTTCCTGAGACTCACACGCCTGTCTAAGCGCTTCATGTTCGCCAGTTTTCAGCCGACCGGATTGTTCCCAGTCGCGAATCGCTGAATGAATCTGTAACTTTCCGAACTCACGCTGGAATCGATTGGAGACGACCAGCAGAAACAGTCGTGTCATCTGGTTGCGCCGGTGCACACTGTCCGAAAACCATCGATGTGCAGACGCAGGCAGCAGCTTCGACATCAGCCAGTTGCATTGAAACTGCAACCCCGGCCCGCCGAATGTACGGTCCTCAGCAACGCGCTTCTCCGCCACAAATTCTTTTGTTTTTCGTTCACAAAAGTTCGCCGCAGCGGCACTTCGAACGCCAGAATCGGAGATCAGGTCGTGTGTACGTTTGCGATATCCGGCATTTCCGATGTACCGCTGAGTGAATCGCCCCAACGGTCCCGGGACGCATCCGCACCAATATGTCAGGCGAGTAAAAAGGCGGGAACTGTTTCGAAAGCGCTCAGTCGTCTTGCTGTCAGTGACCTCCTGCCTGTGCCAGATGTTCAGACAGCGTTTGCGGTAGATCGCGTGGAATCTGCCACTGACAAAGGGCAGGCCCTGTCTCAGAACTGCGATTTCTGCCAGCTTCCATGCTGATGAATGGTGTGCAAGGCGTTGCACGTCAGCTTCCAGCTGTTTGAATTGGTCCTCACCCAGAGTTCCCAGGATTCGAAATCTATTCCTGTCGATAAACGTTTGAAGCGTCTGTGGGTCAACGTCGTCGAAAAGCGGCAGCGTCCTCAATCGAATTCCGGCAGCGATGTAGTGTGACACCAGCATTGCAGGAATGCCTGATTCCAGATCAACCACGACGTAGCCGTCGTCAGTTCGCAACAGGTTGGCCGTTGACACCACAGCCGCTTTGCTCACCTGCCATCCTGAACCGACAAGTCCGGATTCACGCAGCAGCGATTCCAGGCGTGACATCAGATCAAGTAGTTCATCAATCTCTTCAGGGCTGTGATCTTCACGGGATGTCGCCGTCCACGGCAGCAGGTCGCGTAACGTGCGGGAATTGACAGATCCTGGGCGAATGCCTCGACCCCGAATCAATTCGCTGCCCAGAACGTACGCCGCCGACTCTGCATCCCACCGAGCATAAAGTGGCCGGGCAACTCGTGTCTCCGGTACAAAAACGCGTACGAGAGCGTCGGCAACACGGCGACGATAAAAGCATGCGAGGATCGCATCGTCAGAATTCTGGTACCCGAACGGTGCCTGAAAAGCGCAGCGATAGATGAAGCGAGTCAACAACCCGGGGCAGAAGATCTTTTCCACACACAGGTGTTGATCACCAGCCTGATCGGTTGCTTTTACCAGCATTGCGCGAGCGGCGCGACCCTTTCCCAGAGTCAACACTGATTCCACCCGCTTCGGTTGCCACGAATTTTCGGCGGGCAATAGTCCGGGGCCGTTGGTGGGAGCCGTGTCTTCGAGGCGAATCGTTCCTTCGACTGAACTCGATAATTGCTGCATCAGGGTCCTCACACCCGAAATTGTCCCGGTTAGAGACTGCAGAAGTCGACTTCAGACTTCCCGGACAACAGCCATGTCGCAGAAATTACCGGAACACAATTGTATCGACAACATCAGTTACGACGGTGAATCACCACCCGATACGCCGATGCACCCAGTGTATGTGACCCAGTTTACCAAAAAAGGGGGGGGGTATTCCGGACATCACGAGACACAAACGGGACCAGCGCCCCAAAGAGAGTCTGAGCAGGAGACTTCTTCCGCGTCAGAAACACTTTGTCGAGGGCCGGCACGGGGGAATCGCCATCCTATGGCCGACGTGGCAGGTCATCCACACCCGTGGCAGTGTTGCGTTCTGATCCGGGATAGGTATCCGGCGTACGATAATCCTCGACCTTACGGCCTCGCCGATCAGCCGAAGCACCCTGTGACTTTAATCTGGCCAATTCACGAGTGTTGTAGTCATCCGCCAGGAACAGATTCAGGAGGGCGTCTCCGCATGCATCCCAGATTCCATTCTTCTTCGACATCGCTGGAATCGCGATCGTCACGACTTCACACGTGCTTGCAGACGAAAGGTATCGTTCCAGAGTACCATCGGCCGAGTTGCCGGGAAGATCGACGAATTCGAACCCCAGCCACTTTGCAACATCGCGTGCTGATTCCACGGCACCACGACTGGCGGCCACAACTCCTCGATTTCCGCCGAACGTTCGGATGTGGATCACACGTTGAGGTTGATACTCCCGGACCGTACCAATAATGAAGCGAATTTCAGGTTCAATGTTCTGCAGATCGTCGCCTGTTGTGCTGCTGTTCGGGAAATTTTGATTGAGATAGACGCCATTTCCATTCTCCTGACGTGATAGTGCCTGGCCGTCTGGATTTGAATTTCTGATGATCAGGGAGTGCAGTCCTCCGAGGATGACTTTGTTCTGGTGCAGGTATCGCGCCAGTTGTTCAGTCAGAGAAATTGCAACCGGATCTTTCCCGGCCAGGCTACCGAGGACGAGCGTTCGATAACCTGTCTGGCCGATTGTTATTCCTTGAATTTCTCGGCCATCCGCAGTCGTCGCCAGTGGCTCCCACCTGAAAAATTCCGTCGACTGGTTAGTCCGATCGGACCAATGGGATTCTTCATCGTCGGTGTGGGACTCAAACACCGGCGCCGGAATCATCTTCGGCGACAGGGCTGTTTGGCCGACGTGAATTTGAGAATCCGAGAACTTCGGAATGTTTGTACAACCACAGCTTCCGGCAGCACAGACTGATGCAATAAGAATCAGCTGTAAACGCGAGCCACCAATGCTGCGAATGTGAGTGGGGATCCACATCGCAAAACTCCAATGCTGCTCTGCGACTGCATCCATGTGGGTCGATAAACGGCAGTTACGTGGTGTTGCCACCGCCCCGAAGTCTGGTTCGGGAGCGAGCGGTCATAGTTCTTGCCTTCACCTCAGGTGAAATAAAGCGTCAATCGTCGATACCAAGTTGATAGCAAAGCTGTTCGAAACGGTCCTGAAACTCGTCACTGGAAGAATGAACGTGCTCAGCTTCCGTAATGAATCGAATTTCCTCGCGACACGAAACTCGGTTATCGTCCAATGCCAGTTCGTAGTCGGAATTGTCATGGCCGTAGACAAACAACAACTTATGTTCGTCGAGCTGCACTTCCATCGGCTTGCGCGGATTCAGAACCGCAATACCGCAGCATCCGTCGTCGAGCAGCAGATCTTCGAAGTCGTAAAGAATGCTCTGCAGGACCGGCAGGTCGATTTGCTCACGATACAGGTCCGTGTGCTGACCATTGTTCTTGTCGTGACTGGTTTCCAGAACGACGTCAACAGCTTCGCCCAACGGGTCCAGCAGCGACAGAAATGTGTCGAACAACCGTTCGCGACTCACAGAACTCATCAGCACGGGAATGCGTGCGCCGGAATCTGCGTCAACATACCATTCGTGGCGGTATCCGGTCTCTGGAATAACTTCAAGATTGTACGAGGGTCGGACGGCATCCGTCAGTGTAAAGTCGCCGTATCGAGCAACACTCATGTGCTCTTCCAGCTGATTTTCAGAGAGACTCTGAAAACTGCTGACACCGTGCGGTGTTTCGCCGTCGCGGTAGCCCGATTTCAAAAACTTCTTCAGAAATCCCATTTGACTTTTTCTTGGTGAAAATATGTTGTGGCTGCGTCAGTTTCAGCGACCAACGGGAGTCGATCTCTTGTTGTGTGCGGTTGTTCGCATTCTGCGATAATCAGCCTCACCAGTTTCTCGTTCCAGCGATGGCGATATTGCCAGACACCAGCACACGTCCCGGTTGCGAATACGCACTGCTCGGTTCTAACCTAGCATTCAATTGGCGGTGGATGAGGAACATTTGCAGTGATGGCGGATTTCCTCCGTTTCCAGGTCGGCGCAGACACGAACGTGCGGTCCTGCGAAACTATTCGGGCGCACCGGTACGGCGACAAAATCCGCTAATTCTGCATATTCGGTAAACGCTCGCAGAATCCCTGCCTTAGAACGACAACTGTCAACGGAAACGTACCTTCATGCCTCTGTTGCTGATTTCTACTGTGGGTAGTATTACTTGGTACGATAAAGGTCATGTCGGGCCCCTGGCGACAATCCTGCGAACAATGACTGTCGTGTTGCTTCTGCTGATGAATCTGAATCATTCTGCTGCTGATGAGCATAATTCAGGTCCGGCCGACACACTGAACCATTGGTTCGTCGTCAAATTCGATGGCATGCCTGTTGGTTATGAACACGTTCAGTCACGCAGACTGGACGAATCCGGTGAGGTGACAAAACTGTGTCGGAGGAAAACACAGTTAAACCTCAAACGTATGGGGCAGGATCTGACACTCAGGGCATCGCTGCATACAAAACAAACATTAGACGGAGTGTTGCTGAGTTTCAGTCTGCAGCGCGTTGACGGTGCTGGTGCCCGAACGGAACGCAGCGGCGAACTGAATCGTGACAGGTCCGTTTTGCACATTGAGGAGAAAGTCAACGCGACGCGGAGAGAATTCGACCTGCGTGTTAAGGGCGACGTTTGGTCTCCGGTCTTCAGCGAGTGGTTGCCACGGGCGATGCAGAATTCGCCTGACCGAATTGTCGTGCCTGTGGTGTTTCCTGAATCAGCTTCAATCGCGGATATTGCGGCTATTCATGAACAGAGTCGAAAACTGCGTGTCGGTAATGCGAAACCGGTTCAGGCACTAAGAATCCGCTTTTATCCACGCTCAGCTCCGACCAATTCGACCACATTATATGTATCCGAATCAGCAGCTGGCGGTCGCGGCGGTTCAGCCGGCAAACTCCGATTGACGCCGGGAATTCCGGATCGCACTGACACGGATGCAACTGCTTTAACCGTCCTGCGGCAGGAAAAAATGATTCTCGGAGGCAAGCTGACCCTTGATGCGGCAACGGCCTCTGAGGCCCTGAGTGCTGCCACCGAAAAATCTCTGGACCTGACCGTCAAAGGCCTTGTTCCGGTTAACCGTGTGTTCTCAAATAACAATCGCACTCCACTGGTTCTGGTTTTGAGCGTAGCACGCGGCTTCCTGCCAACGATCCCGGAGGCGACGTTTCAAAAAGTTGAACTCATCAATGACTCCACGGCACGGGTTACGCTGCTTCCGTCCACCGATCAACGGCAAGGCACGCTGCAGGTGTCCCGCGTGAGACCTCCGTTACCGCCAGCCACGCACTGGATGCCATTGCAGGATTCAACGTTGCAAAGAATGGCTGTCGTAGCGTCGGCTGGACAGACCGATCCGCGCGATGTCTGCCGCCGCGTGGTGACCTTCGTTCATTCAAAGATTCAGTATTCGCCGTTTTCCACGTCACTGAGTCCCGCTGACGAAGTCGCACGCACACTGCGGGGAGACTGTACGGAACATGCAGTGCTGCTGGCAGCCCTGATGCGCATCCGGGGAATCCCCTCAAGGGTCGTTTCCGGAATGATCCACACCAAACAGCAACTTGGATTTTCAGGCCACACATGGGTGGAAGCACTTATCGGCAGTGAATGGATTCCATTTGATTCTACTATAGGGGCCACGGAATCGGGGGCGACGCACCTGAAGCTTGCCGATTCAGAAATGCCGGACGCGATGAATAGTGGCATTTCTCTGTTTCTGCCGGTCCTTGACCTGGCCGGTCGCGCTGAAATCAGAATCATATCTGATCGATAGCCCCGGTTGGCGGCCACCCAAATTCGATGGCTTCAGTCTGTACGGGAAGACTGACTTGATGCGCTCACAGTTCCAGTATCACCTTTCTAAAATGGCAGCCTCGTCCTGCCGCCCGGACCTGATTCCGATCGAGATTGCCTTCAGTCGTGCGTCGAACGCTGCAGATATCTGCCGGCCTAATTCAGCCGCTGCTCTAAAGCAGGAAGCGTTGTGCGGCAAGATACCCGAACATCAGCAGGCAGATGATCAGCACACTGGTGCTCAGCAGGCCGTTGCGGAAACCGCTCTGTTTTCCCGTTGCCGTGCAGCCAAGCAGTAACAGGGCCAGAGCAAACATCGGCAGGAAAAGTGCGCCTGTCACGCCAGCCACCTTCTGTACGTTCGCCAGGGAATAGGGCAGACAACAGGCCGGTACGATCCCAAGCAGCAGTTGAATTGTGTTGTAGCGACGACGATTAGTTATTGGATCGATCCTGGTGTTAGACACTTCCTCCGATTCTGGCAGCATTTCGCAAATCAACGCCGGAACACTTTGCCATACGCCCAGCAAGCTGCTGAAGACTGCTCCCCACGCACCGATGCGAAACATCCAGCCGGCCACAATCCCGATTTCACCGAGTTGCTGCTGCATGTCACGTGAAATCTGAGTAATCAGGTTGGCGCCTTTCAGTCCCTGATCGACGGGCAGGCGACTGCCCAGGATCACCATGCATACGCCGAAAGCGGCGGTCATCAGATAACCGGCGGCCAGGTCAACACGACAGTCTCGCAGGGCACTCATGTCTGCCCTGCTCTTCTCGCGGATCCAGCTGCCGTAACACAGCATCGTCAACGTGCCGCCGACTCCGGCCATCAGCGTCAGTGTCCATGGAATTCCTTTTCCCTCAGCGTGCGGTATGGACGGAATTAGCAGGCCGCGAATCACATCGGCCCAGTCGGGGCCACTGAGCACTGCGACAAAAACAACGGTGACGAACATGACTCCGATGCAAACGGTCATCATTCGTTCAAACAGTCGGAATCCACCGAGTCGCACCAGCAGAATGGCGAAGAGACTCTGAAGACTGCCATGTATAATGCGTCCGGATGACGGATCACCGATCGGCAGTATGGCCTGAGCACATTCGCCGCACGCTGACATCAGCATCCCGCCAATGCAGAACGACCATGCCGCAACGTAAATCAGAAAAGTAAACCTGACGACGGGGTGTGTGCTTTTGAAAACTCCATCAGCCACGCTGGTGCCGGTACTCAGCTGCCACCGCGCCAGGCCTTCGCACAGGACAAACTTCAACGCGGCACCGATCAGGCAGACCCACAACACCGCAAGCTTTAATCTCGCTCCGGCCAATGCTCCGCCAGCCAGGTCTCCGGCGCCAACGCCGGTAGCGGCGACCAGAATGCCCGGGCCAAGTGCGTCCAGCCATGAACGCCCGCGTGATATCGTTGAATTCCCGGATTCCGACGAAGGGACCGGACCTGACTGGCACATATGTGAAAGGATTCCACGGCGTTACAACTGAATTTGGAAGCAGGTGGTGTAACGCCACCGTCGGAAACGTTCAACCGAAGCGGACTTTATGCACCGCGTCGACCAGGCTATCGAAGCAACTTTTCAATCGAACGTCGCATCTGTTCGGCCGATTCGAAACGGTCCCCCGGCTCGGCAGCCAACGCCTTGTCAACGATCTTCGAAACAGAACGTGGCAGGTCCGGAGCGCGTACGCACAAAGGGACCGGGCCTTCGTTCAAAATGGCGGCAATTGGCGTTTCGTGGTCAGACAGGTTGTAGATGGTCTTTCCGGAAATCAGCGTGTACATCGTGGCACCGACAGAGAAGATGTCGGCTGACGGTTTTGCATAGCGACAGTTCACTATTTGTTCCGGCGCGATGTAAGACAGTGTCCCCTTGATTTCGTGTTCGCTGCTGATCTGACTCATTCCGGCGTCAGCGAAGTTCTTCGCCAGTCCAAAATCCGCGAGTCTGGCATTCAGTTTGCCGTCATCCCTGGAGACCAGAGGGTTTCGCGGCTTGATATCCCGGTGCACCAGATCCCTGCCGTGCGCGTATGCCAGCCCATCCAGAATCTGCCGCATCAGGCCAAGCACCACACGCGTTCGTCGCTTCAGTGACAGTGGCTTCAGCACATCTTCCAGATCGATCGCATCAACAAACTCCATCGCGATATACAGTCGACTGCCGTGGCACGGCAACACTGTTTTCCAGGTGTACTGCAATTTGTGTTTCGCCGCGGCGAATAGTGTCGCCGTCATTCAGCCACCGGTCGGCGACACGTTCTTCATTGACGTAGGTTCCGTTGGCACTATCGAGGTCAACAATGTGGCACTTTGGAGGCTGCACCTCAATCAGGCAATGATTCCGTGATATGTGCTGATCGCCATCAATGCGGACATGTGCCCTGGAAGAGCGGCCGAGCAGCAGGGAATCCGGCCCGGTAAACGTAAATGACCGGCCCGCATGCGGGCCACTCTTTATTTTCAATACAACCTGTTCGGGTGACATGTTCCGGCCCCGCACGGTCTCCGACGAACAGGTCATGCCTGTCCCGATCTATCTATGTTGCCTTCTTCATCCAATTTTCACAAGCGAATTCGCAGCTCAGGTTCCTTTTGGTGGATACCGCCAGGTTCTTCTCAATGTTTTTCCTCGGCGCATTTGCCAGCGGAAGTTTCTGAGACGTTTTACGTGAATAACACGGTCTGTTTTACGTGAATAACACGGTCTAAATCCGTCCTCTGAGTTTTACGGCAAGCAGCACCTCGCTCACCAACAGACCGACGCTGAAGCTGCCACCGAGAATCAACCAGAACATCCACGGAGGTGAGTTTTCCAGTCCGCTATGCAGGTTCATACCGAACACGCTGGAAACGGCCGTCAGCGGCAGAAAAATAGCGGCCATGACATTCAGTCGATGTCCCGCTCGTTCTGTTTCACGAGAATGAGTGGCCTGAATTTCACCCTGCCGAGCGATGTGGAAGTCGAGCGAGTTGCTTGCATCGGCCTGAAGCAGTTCGCAGGTTCGCGCGACATCACCGGCATGGTCTGCAAACAATTGAATGTCACGTTTTGCTTCGACGTCGTCTACCGCGTCTCGGGCTCTCTGTAGAGTGTCTGCAAGATTTCTTAGTGCTCGATTCAATGGGCCGATTTGTTCCAGGACAGCGAATCTTTCTGCGGCAGTACTGGACGATTCATGTTTCTCGCTGAGTTGGTTGACGGCGGACTCATACGAATCGACCAGTTGCTGCAGCGCCGATCGTGGCTGACCGCGATCTGTCGACCGCCATTCGCCAGCGGGGCTGCGCCAGAAGAACACACTTTCACGCTGGCTGGTTCCTTTGGCTGGCACCTTATGCAGTACAAGGAACAGGTGTCCGTCGGCTTCGATTTCTCGTTGACGACCGAATCGGTCACCGAGTCGAGCTCGAATCTCGCGTGGCATTTCCCAACCGGGAGGTACTTTCATTATTCTGTTCTCCAGTGCGGTTCCAATGGCCTTTTCCGGCCCTCGTTGTTTCCGTCACGAGAATACGAAGAATGTCTGTTTGCGGATCAGTCGTTTTGTTCAGAAAGAGTGCGACTGCTCTGCTGTACACAAGTCTAAACGGCACCAGCGGTTATATCGTGGCTGCATGTGGGAATCACATTCAGGTGCGTCAGAATGTGATCGGCCTTGTCGGCGCATCAATCTTCTACACCAGGGCTGAACGGTGATTTCACGAAAATGCCGGTCCGCGCAAAAGAATGAGCAGCCAGGAGCGTGGAATGCCAACAGTCGTGATTACGGCAGTTTCACGCGGGCTCGGACGAGCGATGTCTATGGGTTTCGCGGAGGCTGGATGCACAGTCATCGGGTGTAGCCGTTCTGCTGCGGAACTTGCGGAGCTGCAGACCGCGGTCGGAAAGCCGCATCGTTTTGATGTCGTCGACGTCGCAGTCGATACTGACGTCGCCGATTGGTCACAGGAGATTTTGAGTCTGTACCCGGCTCCGGATATCCTGGTCAACAACGCGGCCGTGATCAACGCGAACGCTTCGCTGTGGGAGATATCGGCAGAGCAATTCGACCGACTGACGACCGTCAATATTAACGGCACCGCAAACGCTATTCGTCATTTCGTGCCGGCGATGATCGATCAGCGATCGGGAGTGATTGTAAATTTCAGCAGCGGCTGGGGACGTTCCGTCTCAGCACAGGTCGCACCGTACTGCGCATCGAAGTGGGCCGTCGAAGGGTTAACCCAGGCACTGGCCGAAGAACTTCCTGCTGGTATGGCAGCGGTGCCGTTGAATCCCGGAGTGATCAACACAAGAATGCTGCAAAGCTGCTTCGGTTCCGGCGCCGAGATTTACGCTTCTGCTTCCGAATGGGCGAAGTAGGCAGTCCCGTTCATCCTGCAGTTGACTGCCGCCGATAATGGTCGGTCATTGACAGTCCCGGAATAAACGGCAGCGGCAGGAAGGTTGATTAGTGAGCCCCGCTGCCTGTCAATTGGGAGAGTTGCTGACAGTCGACTCAACCTTCTTTCACGACCTCAACAAGAATTCCACCCAGCTTCAGCATTTCGTGAAAACGCGTGAACCACAGTTCGCGGTGCCAGCTCAGGCCCACATTTTGGCAGGCTTCGCGCAATTCTCGTCGTGAGAAGGTGCGGCATTTCCAGGTGTGACTTGTCACTAGGCCGGAAAACGAGTTTTCAGTGACCAGTAATAACGCCGTGCCGCCCGGCTTCAGAACTCTGGCGAACTCTGACAGCCCGGGAAACGGGTCCGGGATGTGTTCCAGCACATAACCGCACGTAATACAGTCGAATGTGTTGTCTCGGAACGGCATCTCCAGCATGTCGGCGGCCACAAACGCAGGTCGGTCAGACTGCAGGCGTTCCCGAGCACGCTTGAGCATTTCATAGGACAGATCAAATCCAACAATTTCGGCATCCGGTTGGGCTGTTTCGAGAAGATGGCGAATAATCTGCCCGGCCCCCGAGCCGACGTCCAGGATACGATCGAACCGTGATGCGTCGAATCGGCGGGACTTGAACAACTGTCCCATCAACGGCTCATGCAGCGAAAAAAAACTGCTGAGATGAAGCATGGCTCCTTGAGGACCGTCATATAATCGCCTGACGCTATCCTGATATTGATTCAGTGGCTTTCGACGGATACCACCGAATTCGGCGATGTTCCGCACGCGGCTCTTGGCAGCCCGTTTCCATTTTGAAACTGTAGATTTCACGTCACTTGACTCAGTGGTGCCTTGGGGATGATTCGTGGGTGCGTCAGAATGAGGTTTTCCCCAAAGTTTGCAACCGTCCGGCGAAAGATTCGTTACCGTCTCGATTTAACCAGTAGTGATTAACGGTTGACTCGTTTGTACGGCACGGCGAGCTATCACCGAATTGACTTTCGACGGTTCCAGTCAGGACCTGTTGTGAAGGATGTGTTGCGTCACAAATACTTGTTAATAAAGTGGTTATGGGCAGTTTTTCAGGGCTGGGGGGAAGTTCGGTGCGGTGTAAATTCCCGGATCGGACACTTCAGGCACTTGAGATTTTGATGCTGTGCAGCCATCATAGGCGTTAATAAGTAGCAAATGCTGTTACCAACGCAGATTTACCTTTGGGTTTGACGCTGGGGGCTGCCTTCCGCTGCGGGCCAAAGTTAATTGGTTCGTGTGGAGTTCTGTCCCACCAGGGAATTCCCAATTGCTCGGTGTGGTTGATCGCATTGGCTTGCACGAACGTTCATCAGGAGCAGGCTGACGGCCGGCAGCGGGATGGAGATTTGAGTTTCTTGCGAATTCTCTTTGTGTGTACAGGAAACACTTGCCGAAGCCCGATGGCGGAAGCGATGTTTCGACATTTGGCCTGCCAGCATTGGGGCTGTACAGAAGACGAGCTGCGTAAGCATAACGTTGATGTGCTATCGGCGGGGGTCGCTGCGGCTGATAGTGCACCGGCTTCCCGCGAAGCCATTCAGATTTTGAAACATAAAGGAATCGACCTGTCGCAACACCTTAGTCAGCAGGTTACGGAAGACATGCTGGCGAAGTCGGATATGGTTCTGGCGATGACTCCTGGGCATCTGAGCGTATTGCACAACGCGAGACCTGACTTGGCATCGCGTATGAGACTATTGCGTGAAGACGGCTTCGGGGTCTCTGATCCGATTGGTGGAGGAACTGAAGATTACCAGCAATGTGCGAGTGAGATTTCTGACTGTCTGCGGTCGATATTTGACGAATTAATCCGGAAAGACGCTGAAGTATAATGAAAATAGGAATTGCCAGCGATCACAGGGGGGTTCAGATGAAGAATCGACTGATTCAGTTGATTAAGAGTCTGGAGCACACCGTTCGGGACTTCGGGCCCGATTCCAGTGAAAGCGTCGATTACCCGGACTATGCGTCACGGGTGGCAACGTCCGTTGCTACAAATGAAGTTGACCGAGGGGTCCTCATCTGCGGCACCGGCATAGGTATGTGTATCGCTGCAAATAAATTTGCAGGCGTGCGAGCAGCAAACTGCAATGACAGTGTTACGGCTGAGCTCAGCCGTCTGCACAATGATGCGAACGTAGTTTGTCTTTCGGCTGATCAGCTCAGCGATCAGTTAGCAGATCAGATTATTCAGATCTGGCTGACGACTGAATTTGAAGCGGGGCGTCACATTCGCCGACTGGAAAAGATTACGACGTTCGAATCTTCAAGTTAACACGAACGGGCCTCGAAGCTGGCGAAAACGGCACCCATCTCAGTAGCAGGCGGATTTGCGTGGTTTGTCAGGTGAACAGTTGCCGGGCCCCGGCGATTTATCAGAGGCAGGGTTACCGATGGTTTCTGGACTGCCTCTCTGCGACGTGATTGTCGATAACGCTCCGCGGTGCGGCCAGCAAAATATGGCCATTGACGAATGGCTGCTTGAGCACGTTGCGGATGTCCCGGATCGTTCGTTCATGAGAGTCTATTCCTGGCTCGAACCAACGGTGACTCTTGGCTATTTTCAGAACGCAACACAAGCGATCGATCCCCGGCTGGCATCGTGTCCGATTGTTCAGCGTCTCACGGGTGGTGGGGCAATTCTCCATGATCGTGAGATCACGTACTCGTGTGTTGTTCCATCTACACACCCCGTGTCCCATACCCCGACATCCTTATATAACACCATTCATCAGGCAATCATCGAGCTGCTGGCTCTGTGCGGAGCTGAATGCTGCATGAGGCATGAGGCAGGGCAAATGCAAACAGATGCCATTAACGGGACGGATCCGTTTCTCTGTTTTCTTCGCTCCGACCCGCGTGACGTCGTTTTGGCAGGTCACAAGATCGTCGGCAGTGCTCAGCGTCGCCGCAAAGGAAAGGTGCTGCAACACGGCAGTGTGCTGTTGCAAGCGTCCCGCTTCACACCTGAGATTCCGGGTGTGACGGACTTGAGTAATCACTTCAAGCCAGATGATTTCGAACGCCTTCTACCGGAAACGCTCGCCATGGCCATCGCCGCCGATTTCCACCTGGTGTCCGAGTTTTCATGTGTTCCACCGGATGAGTCCTGAATAATCGTCTTCTTGTCTGGGATATGGCGGGCCTGCAAATACAGTGAATTATGCAAAATCCCCCGGAACCTCTAATTGACAGTCTTTACATCTGCCCGCGACTCCGGTGAAATATAGGGTACCTATTCTTCTTCTTTCTCATTTCTCATCTTCCCTGCTTCTGGGGCCTCGCGTCCAAATCAGGCATTCTCCGGGTTGATTAGCGACCTTCTACTGGAAGTGTACAAACGCACCCACTACATTCTGTGCTGCAGGTGTATCGAGCTGGTTTGGCGCATGCGCGTTCCAAGTCGCCGATTTTCACTGTTGAGGAGCGACGAAGAGTATGATTAATGCTGAACTCCACGTTCTTGGCGGGAAACACGCTGGCCAAGTGATTCCTCTCAATCGCCAGAAGTTCTTAATCGGGCGGGAGCAGGACTGTCAGCTTCGTCCCAACAGTGAGTTAGTCAGCCGACACCATTGTGTGTTTACGGTGGATGACTTTGCTGTACGCGTCAGAGATCTGGGCAGCACCAACGGAACATTGGTGAATGATGAGAGGATTCAGAAGGAAGTCGTTCTGCAACCAGATGACCGAGTTCTGGTGGGCAGTCTTGAGTTTTCTGTTCGGATCAACGAAGCGGAGTCAGGTGATAGTACCGGTGAGATTTCTGCCAAATCCGAGGAGACGTTGGTAGCGGCCGGTACCGAAACGGTTACAGAAATGAAGCCGTTGTCGATGCCAATAGGTTCCGACACTACGTTGTTGAAGGCTATACCAACCGAATCCGGTGATGAAGCAGTCCCGGCCGCTGGTAGCGAGCCCAATGAGCCTCTGGCCGCGGCAGATCCTGCGGCGAACGTGCCGCCAATGTCTCAAATGCCCATTGATGGCACAGGGGACACAACCGTGATGGCTCCGCCCATGCAGATGCCGGGGCAGCCATATCCACAGATGCCACAGATGCCACAGGCCGGGCAGCCAATGTACGGAAGTTATCCGTACCAGCCTGTACCGGGGCAGGTGCCACAAATGTATCCTCCCGGCTTTCCCGGGCAGGTGCCGCCTGTTCCGTATCCGTATCCTCAGCAGCAGGTAACGCCCGCAGATGAGACTACGGATGGGACGTCAACAATGCCCAGCGTGACTCTTCCTGATCCGTCGGAAACTGGTGCGAAGGATGCTCCACCAAAGCCCAAGACCGGTGAAGGCGGAGCGGCTGAGGAAGACTCCAATAGTGGTGCGGATGCCATTATTAAGCAATACATGCAGCGGCGGCCCGGTGGCTGAGTACCGATGTTGTACGTGGAATCGATTGATCGCACTATTTCAGGAAGCCGGCAATGGCTGAACCGTCTGACTCCCAGAGACGCTACAAAGAGTTCCTTGACCTGCTCCCACTGACTCTGACGCTGGCGGGGCTACCGCCGAGCGAAGCTGGGCGGTACTTCACGGCAGAGCAGATCGAGTCCCGTGTTTTTACAATCAAGCATGCCTATAAATGCGCCCGATTGCTCGCTCGGGAGTCCATACAGGCATAGACGTTGTGCCCGCATTTCCTGATTCTCGGGACAGGATGTTTGGTGCTTGACAGTCCGCTCTCTCGGCGATATCGTCCCGCGTTCGGTTTCATTGAGAGTGAGTGACAGACGTTTGTCTGTGAGTCGCTGGATGTTCAGTGTTCCGAGTTGCCAGTCGCTGCTTGTCGGCGTTTTGGTACAGAGGATGAGATAATGCACAGTATGTGAGACAGCCCATTTCTCTTTCTGACGCGATAATTCGCCCACCGTCGGGGCATGCGTTCAGGAGACAGGTCTGCCTTACCGGTTCTCAACAGGACTGGTACTGAAAAGTGGGATCTTATCCCACTTTTTTTGTTATAACGCAACGAATTAACGGTTCCGTGTTATGAACGGTGACGAAATTAAGCGGATTGTTGATGCAATCCACCGTGATAAATCAATCGACAAGGAAATTGTCTTCGAAGGAATTGAGCAGGCCATTCTGTCGGCGGCCCGCAAACATTTTTCTGAAGAAGAGGTGCTTGACGTTCGAATTGATCGCGATACAGGAGAGCCTTCGCTCACATGCGACGGCGCTCTGCTGGAGCCTGATCTGATTGGAGATCTGCTGGGGCGAATCTCAGCTCAAACGGCCAAGCAGGTGATGATTCAGAGGATTCGCGAAGCAGAACGAGACTCTCATTACGACCAGTACCTGGACCTGAAGAGTCAGTTGGTCACCGGAGCTGTCACGCGTGTTGATCGCGGGACCGTGATTGTTAATCTCGGCAAGGTTGAGGCAATACTGCCTCGCAGCGAGCAGATTAACAAGGAGAGTTATCGCGTCGGAGATCGAGTGCGTGCGATTGTTCTTGACGTAAAGAAGGCCGGGTCACGGGTCCGTGTGATTCTTTCCAGGACACACGCGGATTTTGTTCGACGGCTCTTCGAGGTTGAGATTCCGGAAGTCAACGATCGGATCATTGAGACTCGTTCCATTGCTCGTGAAGCCGGACATCGGTCCAAGGTGGCGGTTTCTTCGTACGATACGACAATCGATTGTGTGGGAGCCTGTGTCGGCGTTCGAGGTGCAAGGATTCGTGGTATTGTTGAAGAACTCAACGGTGAGCGAATCGATATTGTGCGCTGGAATGACAGCCTGCAGTTGCTGGTTCCCAACGCACTGCAACCGGCCGAAGTGGAAGACGTGATTTTGTGCCCGATGCTGGGCAAGGTCATTATTCTGGTTCGCGAGGATCAGCTTTCGCTGGCGATCGGTCGGCGCGGGCAGAATGTGCGGCTGGCGTCAAAGTTGTGTGGCTGGGACATCAACGTCATGACGCAGGAGTCGTTGGACGAACAGCTGGACATCTCAATCGAAGCGTTTAGTGTTGTGCCGAAAATGCCGTCCGATCTTGTTGAAAATCTTGTTTCGCAGGGTTTCTTCACCTTCGATGATCTGTCGGTGATCGAGCCAGATGAGCTGCTGGAAATGAGTGGCCTGACTCAGGCAGATGTGGATGAAATTATCGAATTTGCAGACGTTGAAAGTCTGCGGATCGAGCAGGAAGAACGCGAAGCTGCGATCGCCAGGAAACTCAACCCGCCGCCCGCTGCTCCCAGAGATACGGCGACAGCCGAAGGGGACTCTGCGGCAACGGAACAGACCGCCGCTGAGCCGGAGGCAGCAGGAGTTGACAGTGAAGCAGCTGAGGCTGATTCAGGAGTGAGCGACGCGGAGGCCGGTGCTTCTGATACTGCCGGGCAAGCTGAAGGTTCCGGCAGCGCTGTCGTTGTCACAGAAAGTGAGGCTGAAGATGCTGTTGCCGACGCGTCGGCTGGCGTTAATGACTCTGATGACGGTAACGCACCGAATGCAGAGTCGAGCGATCCCGAGAGTGCGGACGATAAGTCAGCGTCGTCGATAAGTGAATAACTTCTTTCTGCGAAGCCGACGGATGGCCGCGCAGTACACTGAGTCTGAGAAACAAAAACTGATGGAGATTGCTTTCATTTACTAAGAATCCTTGAAGCTCCCGGAGGACGCGTTTTATGCGCCGAAGAAGTGGGGCAATAGTTGGTGTTCCCGTCACCGCAAGGTGATGTCCAGCAGGCTGACTGCCGCGGTTCACGGGAACATGAGAAATACCATGGAATCAAAAATACCGTTCATTTCTGTTTACTGCGAAGCACGTTGAAATGTACCGGAGTGTCCATCAGACACGACCGGTCCTGATCGACCGCAAGGTTCTTCATTTGAAGTACCTGGCGATGCGTCGAAGGGGTAGTTGTCTTGAAGATTCGTATCTTTGCTCTGGCCAGGGAACTCGGCCTCGACAGCAAGGTTTTGATTGGTCTCTGCGATGAAGCGGGGATTCAGCTGCGTAATGCGCTCGCGACTCTGACGCCGGAGGAACGTGATCAGGTCGTTGCGTACATCAATGATCGTGACCAGCAATGCGTGGCCCCTGAGGCGCCGCCCGAAACATTGGCACCCACACGGGAGGCAAATGCGGGTAAGGTTCGAGATATTCGCGTCCTGCCAGCCTCCCCGAAACAAACATCGGATCCTGAACAGGATCTCGATGAGGCTACGGATGAAGCAGACGGTGACTCGACTGTTGAATCGGACGAGGAGTCTCCCGCAGTAGTTGCTGTTGATTCCGATGCTGAAACGGTTGTCGAGACGGAGCCAGCTGCGGAGGAGAAACCGGAGTTGGCGGTCGAAGCGGCCGAGGTGTCTCCCGCGGCAGAAGCAGAGAGCCCGTCGGAGACAGCGGATGCTGGCGAGACAGTTGTTCCTCAGAAGCAGGCGTCTCCAATTCAACGCATGAGCCGTCCCGCTCAGCGAGAAATGAAGCCGATCGGCTCCATTAAAGATCGTGAACAGCAGCCGCAGCCGGAGCCGGCGAAAGGAAAGGAACGTGACAAGCCGCTGGGACGGCCACTGGTGGCCGCACCTCCAGTCTATCAGCCACAGGCGATCAAGCCGAAACCGAAGAAGACCGCTGAAAAGGCGATGAAGCCGGATGTGGCTCTGGCCGACATCGTGGATCGAGCCAGCCCGCTTGCTGTCCAGTTGCAGCAGTTGAAGGAAGCAAAGGCGGACCACGACGAGAACCTTCAGGGGACGAAGCGGAAACCCGGTGGTGCACGGCGTGGTTCACTGCTGAAGGACTTTCAGAAGTCGCGGGCCGAGGCTCGGCAGGCCAAGAAGATGCGCCGTAAGAAACGGTCAGCGCCTATCGACCTGAAGACGTCTGCTCAGATTGAGTTTCCGATTACCGTACGAAATCTGTCAGAAGCCATCGGTCGTCCTGCCAAGTCGATCATGAGTTATTTCTTTCAGGATGGTCGCATGGTGACCATCAATGATGAGCTCAACGAAGACGATGCTCTGGAAGTCGCCATGGAGCTTGGCGTCGATCTGGAAATTAAACGGGGCCGGGACATCGAAGCGGAGTTGCTGGCGTCCCTGGATCACGATGATGACGAAGATAGCCTGGAGTGGCGTCCTCCAATCATTACGGTTCTCGGGCACGTCGACCACGGCAAGACCACTCTGGTTGACAATCTGAGAAAGGCCAGTGTGGCCGCTGGTGAGGCGGGCGGCATTACGCAGCACATCGCCGCCTATCAGATCGAAAACGAAGGCCAGCATCTCACATTTGTCGACACGCCAGGGCACGCTGCTTTCGGCGAAATGCGTGCTCGTGGGGCCAACGTCACCGACATCATCGTCCTGGTCATTGCCGCAGACGATGGCATCATGCCGCAGACGGAAGAATGCATCAGCCACGCCAAAAATGCGGGTGTTCCGATTATTATTGCTCTGAACAAAATGGACCTGCCGGAAGTAGACGATCAGAGGGTGCTGCAGCAGCTTGCTCAGCATGAGCTCCTGCCCTCCGAATGGGGTGGTGAATATGAGGTTGTCCGAACATCGGGCGAGACCGGACTGGGTCTTGATAACCTTGTCGAAACGCTGCAGTTGACGGCCGAGTTGCTTGAGTTTAAAGCTAATCCAGACCGCGAATCCGTTGGTGTCTGCCTTGAATCGTTTCGTGATGAAGGGCGTGGTGTAATTGCCTGGATGATCGTACAGAAGGGCACGTTGAGGGTGGGGGACGATGTCCTTTGCGGTACCAGCTACGGCCGTATTCGTGCTATGTACGATGACAAAGGCAACGAGGTCAGGGAAGCCGGTCCGTCAACACCTGTCAAGGTTGCCGGTCTGAACGAAGTGCCGACGGCCGGTGTGCATTTCTTTGTGATGAAGGATGTCGAAGAGGCTCGGCAGGTTGCCGAAACCAGACTGCATGAAGGTCGGGAACAGGTGCTGTCGCGTCGTGGGCAGCCAAGAACGCTGGAAGATATCTTGAACTCGGCGCGTGAGGGAGAAGGCGTTCAGGAGTTGCCGCTGATTATTAAGGCTGACACACCTGGTTCGTTGGAAGCGATTCGTGGAGAACTGGGTAAATTCGAACACCCGGAAGTGAAGGTGTCGATCATTCACGAAGGCGTCGGTGGCGTCAATGAAAGCGACGTTTATCTGGCGAGCGCTGCTGAGGCTATTGTCGTGGCGTTTCACGTGATTGCTGAGGAACGGGCCGAACAGCTTGCGGAAAAAGAGAGTGTCGACATTCGGCGATACAATATTATTTATGAGGTCACTGAACAGATCCGTCAGTCGCTCGAAGGGCTGCTGCGTCCGGAAAAGGTGGAGGTTGCGACTGGTCGCGCAATCGTGCTGCGAACTTTCGCAATCAGCCGATTTGGTACTATCGCAGGGTGCCGAGTGATCAACGGTACCATCGCTCGCGACAACCGTGTCCATGTGATTCGAGACAATACAGTTTTGAATGATTACCGCATCGGGTCACTGAAGCGAGAGAAGGATGACGCCAAGGATGTACGCGAAGGTATGGAGTGCGGTATTCGACTGGATGGATTCAACGATGTTAAGGACGGTGACCTGCTTGAGGCGTTCCGCATCGACGAGATTCAGCGGACGCTTTCCTGACGGGGGTTGTGCCGTAACGAGGGTGAGCGGCCACTCGGAAACTACCGGGCCAGTCCCGTGTGTCTGCGATGAAGCGCAGTAAAGTGCTTCTCGGCGGTCATGGCGAACAGAGGATTATCAATGTCATCACGCAGAACAGCCCGTGTGGCGTCCGTTATTCGTGAAGTGGTCAGCACCACTATCCTGCAGGAGCTGCGTGACCCGAGGATTCGCAATGTCACCGTTCTGGGAGCTCAGGTTAGCCCGGATCTACGATATGCAACCGTACGTGTTTCTGTCAGAGGGTCAGAAAAGGAAGAGGCGCTGACATTGCACGGTTTGAATTCCGCGCGCGGATTCCTGCAGTCGAAAGTCGCAGACCGGGTTAAAACCCGGTACACTCCGGAACTGCGTTTTGAGATTGATCAGGGTGTGCACAAATCAATAGAGACATCTCGCATTCTCCGCGAAGTTCTTGCTGAGGATGAGTTATCGCAGTCCCCTGCAGAGAACGTCACAGAAGACCAGGGTGACGTTGAATCCCAGGAACAGACGCCGTCGTCCGGCATCTAATCACGTTACCGTTCGTCACAGGAATTGAAAATGCCATCGGCGCCAGCCACACGAGCAAGCGACAAACAGCAGGCATGCAAGAAGCTTACATCGCTGCTTCAGAAAGAGTATGGACGATCCGTCCCTAAAATTAAGTTGCCGGTTCTGGAGACGATGCTGTTTGCCGTCTGCCTAGAAGATAATTCCTGGGAGAATGCCGAGGCTGGCTACAAGAAGCTGCTGAAGTCCTATTTTGACCTGAATGAAATCAGGGTCAGTTCCGTTCCGGAACTTGAGCGCACTCTCGGCAATCTGAAGGCCGCAGCTTGGAAAGGCTTGCGCATCAAGTCCATTCTGCGCTTCGTGTTCGAGAGCACGTACACGTTCGACTTCGAGAAACTGGCAAAGCTCACGCTGGAATCTGCGCAGAAACGGCTGAAGAAAATCGACTATATCTCACCGTTTGTTGCCAGTTACACGTTGCAGCAGGTTCTCGGCAGTCATGTCGTCTGTCTTGACGAATGTACTCACCGAGCAGCCGTCCACCTGGGCATCGTGCCGCCAGACAGTTCGATCGAATCCGCCTCTGAGTTTCTGAAAGCGGGGATCAAGAAGGCTGACGCAGCGGGTTTTGTTCATGTACTTCGATGCTTTGCCACCGACCCGAAGTTCGAGGACCGGATTACGTATGCGTATGAGGAAGAAGAATTTGATGTATTGAAAGTGGCTGATCGACTAGCCACTCTCAAGGCACCAAGGAAGAGAAAAAAGGCTGTCAAGAAAACGCCAGCCAAGGCCAAGAAGAAAGAGGCCAAGACCCAGAAAACTCCGGCTAAGTCCACAACGTCATCTGCAGCAAAAACCGAAAAAGACAAGTCGGCCTCCAGGAAAAAGTCGTCGAAGGCAGCACCAGCTAAGAAAAAAGCCGCGAAAAAGGCGGCACCAGCCAAGAAAAAGGCCGCGAAAAAGTCATCTGCAAAGAAAACGACGGCCAGCAAGAAAAAGGCCGGGGCAAAGACAGCACCAAAGAAGACAGCACCAAAGAAGAAAGCGACAAAGAGAAGGAAATGACAGCGTCTGTGTGATGAGACGCTTCGGAGGCTCGAATTCACGAGTCTCACCTTCTCAGAGGTCTGAGTTTCCGTGATAATGTGGTGTGGTGGCGTCTGCGTCCGCAGCGCCTGATCCAAACGGTTCCTCCCATACGACGGACTTCTGTATGTCCATGACTCGCGTTCGAAACCCTTCGTTTCTCGTTCTGATTCTTGCGGCCGCTTGTCCTCTGTTGACAAGTGTCCGCGCTTCACAGCCACCGGAGTCCACGCCCCAACCTGTGGAACAACAGGCGTCGAAGGGAGCGCTACCTAGGCTCCGTCAGCCGGGCGATGATGTCAGTGAAGAACTGAAAGCCCCGTTGAAGTCCGCTGACCCGAAGAAGTCGGAATCCATGGCTGCCTACATGGAAGGCGTCGCTGCTCAGAAGGCGGGAGATTTTCAGGCAGCACTAAAAGCATTTGGAACGGCTGCGGCTGCAGATCCATCCGCTCCCGAACCGGTTCGGGCTCAGGCGATACTGTTGATGCGTCTGGGGAAGCGTTTGCAGGCGGCGGAAATGGCCCAAAAAGCCATTGAGCTTGATCCGGACGATTACGACATGCGTCGTCAGATGGCTGAAGACAGTCTGAGGCAGAGTAAGGTTGCCGAGGCGATCAAGCTGATCGAAGAGGCAGCCGCGTCGTCCCGGCTTAAACATGACTCCAAAGATTACATAAACATCCA